>NZ_AKJO01000088.1:0-66236 GCF_000282295.1 Pseudomonas sp. GM33 | reverse complement strand
TGGCTAGCAGCAGCTACGAGCCGCAAGCTTCAAGCGGCAAGTCAGGGCAGTTCGGGTACAACACATCAGCTTGCAGCTTGTAGCTTGCAGCTCACAGCTTTTGCGGAGCAGACAACATGATTTCTAAGGAAGGCCTTACACACCACATCTCCCAGCAGTTCAACGCCGAACTGGAGGAAGTGCGCAGCCACCTCCTGGCCATGGGCGGGCTGGTCGAGAAGCAGGTCAACGACGCGGTCACTGCGCTGATCGAGGCCGACTCCGGCCTGGCCCAGCAGGTGCGCGAGATCGACGACCAGATCAACCAGATGGAACGCAACATCGACGAAGAATGCCTGCGCATTCTCGCCCGTCGCCAGCCGGCAGCGTCCGACTTGCGACTGATCATCAGCATTTCCAAATCGGTGATCGACCTGGAGCGCATCGGTGACGAAGCGACCAAGATCGCCCGTCGCGCCATTCAGCTGTGCGAAGAAGGCGAGGCGCCGCGCGGTTACGTCGAAGTGCGCCACATCGGTGACCAGGTGCGCAACATGGTCCGTGATGCACTGGACGCCTTTGCCCGTTTCGATGCCGAACTGGCCTTGTCGGTGGCGCAGTACGACAAGATCATCGACCGCGAATACAAGACCGCCCTGCGTGAGCTGGCGACCTACATGATGGAAGATCCGCGTTCTATCTCGCGGGTTCTGAGCATTATCTGGGTACTGCGTTCGCTGGAGCGTATCGGCGACCACGCGCGCAATATCTCGGAGCTGGTGATTTACCTGGTACGGGGCACCGACGTGCGGCACATGGGTCTCAAGCGCATGAAGGAAGAAGTCGAAGGAACAACCGGCGAAACCGCTAATGTTCCGGGCAAAACTGACGATAAGTAAGGTTGCCCAAGTAAAGCGCCCGGCCTGTTGGCCGGGCGTTTTTGTTTGTGGCCTACGCATTCGAAAGCAGCACCCGTGAACGAAAAGTCCCGGCGTGACTGAAGGTTTTTTGGCAATGTGCCATCAGCAAGGCGGTATGCTGGCCGGGATTTTTTAAAGGGGTGGTGGATGAGTAAGGTCAGTGTGTTGGTCGTGGACGACGCGTCGTTCATTCGTGACTTGGTGAAAAAGTGCCTGCGCAATTATTTCCCGGGCATGCGGATCGAAGACGCGATCAACGGCAGAAAGGCCCAGACCATGCTGGCCAAGGAAGCATTCGACCTGGTCCTGTGCGATTGGGAAATGCCGGAAATGTCCGGCCTGGAACTGCTGACCTGGTGCCGTGAGCAAGACAACCTCAAAGCCATGCCGTTCGTGATGGTGACCAGTCGTGGCGACAAGGAGAACGTCGTCCAGGCGATCCAGGCCGGGGTATCCGGTTATGTCAGCAAGCCGTTCACCAACGAACAACTGATCACCAAGGTCAAACAGGCGCTGCACAAGGTCGGCAAACTCGATGCCTTGATCAACGTAGCCGCGACCAAAACCAGCCCTGCATTCGCCAACGATTCCCTCTCAGCCCTGACCGCTGGCAAGACCCCCGTCACCACGCCAACAGCCGCACCCGCACCGTCCAAAGGCTTGCTCAGCAGCCCGCCGGTCAAGGTGCCTGCGGCCTCTTCAGCACCCGCCAGCGGCCGTGGCCAGGGTCAGCTGCGTTTGCCGAACGGCATCCAGCAGTGCGTGATCAAGGCTTTGAGCCTCAAGGAAGCCCTGTTGGTGGTCAAGCGCACCGAGACCCTGCCGCAGATCCTCGACAGCGCCGTGCTGGACCTGGAGCAGGGCGACAATGCCGAAATCGCCCGCCTCAACGGCTATCTGCATGCCGTCGTGGCCCACGAACCGAAGCCCGACAGCGACTGGCTGCAACTGACCTTCCGCTTTGTCGATCAGGATGCGCAGAAGCTCGATTACATCTCGCGCCTGATTGCGCGGGGGACAGCGCAGAAGCACTTCATTCCTGGCGCTTGAGACAGCGTCGCCTGTCAGTCCGTCTTCGCGAGCAAGTCGAGTCGTCGCACCGCCGCTCCCACATTTGAAATGCATTCCAATGTGGGAGCGGCGGTGCGACGACTCGACTTGCTCGCGAAGGGGCCATTGGCTTTGTCAAAAATCTTCTGAACGGCCCATTTTGAAACATCTGCCGACTACCCGGGTCCATAGCAGCTGCTAGGCTCCATCTCAGTTCCCACTCGACAGAATTCTTGCTCATGTTCACGCGCCTGCTGCTTTTCTGTGGCCTGTTCATGGTCGCCACCTCGGCCGTGGCCATGACCATCTACAAGTCCAAAGACGCCAATGGCGTGGTTTCCTACAGCGACCGCCCCAGCAAAGGCGCCCATGTGTTCGTTTTCCGCGATGGCATGGTCGAGCACCTTGAGCGTCAGGTACGCCTCATCATCATGAAGAAAAACGGCGTGCACAGCGTCTATGTGCGCAATGACCTGTATGCACCGGTAGAGGTCGAATTGAGTTTTGCCGGGGTGAAGAACGCCAGCGGTGTGCCGGGCAAGACGATTCGGCGCGTGATACCGATGCGCAGCAGCGTTCGCCTGGCGCAGCTCACGGCAGCCAAAGGTGGAAGGCCGCTGGCGTACGTCCCGAAGTTCAAGTATTCCCTGGGCGACCCCTCGGGCCCCACGGTGGGCTATCGGTACCCGTTGCCCTGGCGTGGCGGCCCGTTCCGGATCAGTCAGGGTGCCAATGGGCCCTACAGCCACTTTGGCCCCAAGAGCCGTTACGCCATAGACATCGCGATGCCTGAGGGCACGCCGATCATTGCCGCGCGAGGCGGGGTGGTGGTGAAGACCGAGAACGGACAGAGCGGGCGCGGCACCGATGCCTCCGGCAATTTTGTGCGGGTGCTGCACGATGACGGGACCATGGGTGTCTACCTGCACCTGAAGAAAGGTTCGGTCTGCGTTCGGGAGGGTCAGCGAGTAACGGTAGGCAGTGCTTTAGCGTTGTCCGGCAACACCGGCAACAGCACCGGGCCGCATTTGCACTTCGTGGTGCAGCGCAATACCGGGCTGGGGCTGGTGTCGATTCCGTATCAGTTCAACCAGCCGGTGGGTGCTTTGCCCAACTTTGCGTTGGGCAAGCAATAAAAGATCGCGGTGTTCACATAGCCCTGTAGGAGCTGCCGAAGGCTGCGATCTTTCAGGTCAATACGTTTAATCGAGCATCAACACCTTGGCCAGGACGATCTTCGGCCCCTTCATCTTCTTGATGATGATCCGCAGGCCTTCGACTTCCAGCACTTCTTCCTCTTCCGGAACGCGCTTGAGGCTCTCATAGACCAGCCCGGCAAGGGTTTCGGCTTCGACGTGGTCGAGGTCGATGCCCAGCAGCCGTTCAACCTTGAACAGCGGCGTATCGCCCCGTACCAGCAGCTTGCCCGGCTGGTACGCGAGGATCCCGCGCTCGGCCTTGCGGTGTTCGTCCTGGATGTCGCCCACCAGCACTTCCAGCACGTCTTCCATGGTCAGGTAGCCGATGATGTTGCCGTCGGCCTCTTCGACTACGGCGAAGTGCGAACCGCCCTTGCGGAACTGCTCCAGCAACTGCGACAGCGGCATGTGCCGCGACACGCGCTCCAGCGGACGGGTCAGTTCGGCGAGGTTGAACGACTCGGGAATGTGGTCCAGCGCTGCCAGTTCCAGTAGTAGATCCTTGATGTGCAGCAGGCCGACGAACTCCTGGCGTTCGCTGTCGTACACCGGATAGCGGCTGAACTTGTGGCGACGGAACATCGCCAGGATCTGCTTGAGCGGTGCGTTGAACTCCAGGGTCACCAGGTCTTCGCGGGAGTTGGCCCAGTCGACCACTTCCAGTTCGCCCATTTCCACCGCCGAGGCTAGCACGCGCATGCCTTGGTCGCTCGGGTCCTGGCCACGGCTGGAGTGCAGGATCAGTTTCAGCTCTTCACGGCTGTAGTGGTGCTCGTGATGCGGGCCGGGCTCACCTTGCCCTGCAATGCGCAGGATGGTGTTGGCACTGGCGTTGAGTAGGTAGATGGCCGGGTACATGGCCCAATAGAACAGGTACAGCGGCACGGCGGTCCACAGCGACAGCAATTCGGGTTTGCGGATCGCCCAGGATTTCGGGGCGAGCTCACCGACCACGATGTGCAGGTACGAAATGATGAAGAACGCGGTGAAGAACGAGATGCCTTTGACCACTTCGGCCGATTCAACGCCGACAGCGCTCAGTACCGGCTCAAGAATGTGGGCAAACGCGGGCTCACCGACCCAACCCAGCCCCAGGGAGGCGAGGGTGATACCCAATTGGCAGGCCGAGAGGTACGCATCGAGCTGACTGTGTACGGTACGCAGGATGTGCCCGCGCCAGCCGTTTTTGTCAGCGATGGCCTCGACCCGGGTCGAACGCAGCTTGACCATGGCAAATTCCGCCGCAACGAAAAAGCCGTTGAGCAAAACCAGGATCAGAGCAAAAAGAATCATGCCGAAGTCGGCGAAAATTGTAGCGAGGGTCAAGCCAGGGGAAGGGTCCATGATGGAGTTTTGCGGGTTCCGTGTATTCGAAAGGGAAGTAAGAATCGCGCCTGAAAGGCAGACGCAAGTCAGCCAATGTAGCGGCTGACTCGGCGGTTGCCTAGTGGCGCGTGCTGGCCGGTATCAGTCGGCGGTGCTGATAACCCGTGATTGGGTGACCTGAGCCGGCGCAAAGTGGCAGGTAAAGGTACTGCCGTGGCCCGGTACGCTGCTGATTTCCATCCGTGCCCGATGACGTAACAAAACGTGTTTGACGATCGCCAACCCCAGGCCGGTGCCACCGGTATTGGAGTTGCGGCTGGAGTCGACGCGATAGAAGCGTTCGGTCAGGCGCGGCAGGTGTTTGTTATCGATGCCAATCCCGGAATCCTGCACGCTCAGGTGCGCGCCCTGATCGTCGCCCCACCAGCGAATGCGGATATTGCCTTCGGCCGGGGTGTATTTCACCGCGTTGAACACCAGGTTGGAAAACGCGCTGCGCAACTCCGCCTCGCTACCCTTGAGCAGAATCGTCGGGTCGGCTTCCAGGGTGATTTTCTGGTTTTTCTGGCCGGACAACTGCTGCGCGTCGCTCTTGATCGATTGCAGCAAGCCATCGATCGGCACCGGCTGGTTGTCCGATGGATAATCGGTGGCTTCCAGCTTGGCCAGCAACAACAGGTCGTTGAGCAGAGTCTGCATGCGACCGCCTTGTTGCTGCATTTGCTGCAAGGCACGGCCCCAGCGAGGGTTCACCTCGTCGACGTTATCGAGCAGGGTTTCCAGGTAGCCGCAGATCACCGTCAACGGCGTGCGCAGTTCATGGGACACGTTGGCGATGAAGTCTTTGCGCATTTGCTCGAGCTGATGAATGCGCGTCACATCGCGCACCAGCATCAAGTGTTCGTTGTTGCCGTAACGGGTGATGTACAGCTGAATGCGCACGCGGTCGTTGGTCGGCGAAGGAATTTCCAGCGGCTCGGCGTAGCTGTCTTGCTCGAAGTATTCCTTGAAGCGCGGGTGGCGCACCAGGTTGGTCACCGGTTGGCCGCTGTCCTGCGGGGTCTTGAGACCCAGCAGGGTTTCGGCGGCGCGGTTCCACCATTCCAGGTTGCCGTCGGTGTCGAGCATGATCACCGCGTCTTTCAGTGCGGCGGTGGATTCCTGAACCCGGTCGATCACTGCTTGCAGGCGCCCGCGCACCCGTTGGTCGCGGCGTTGCAGGTGGTAGATGCTGTCGAACACCTCGCCCCACAGGCCGTAGCCGTCGGGTGGCGCTTCATCGGGTTTGTGCAGGCGCAGCCACTCGTGCAGACGCAGCAATTGCTTGAGGGTCCAGGCCAGGTAAAGACCCAGGCCTGCGGCGAGGCTCCAGCCGTAATAGCCGGTGATCAGGCCGATCACCAGGCAGGCGGTGACCAGTAGCAGCATGTGGCGAATCAGGGTGCCATGCCAGTTTTGGTTCACGAAAAAAATACGTCCTTGAAAGTGGAACCGCTGCGATTATCAGGCCTTGGTTGAGAACCGGTAGCCAGTGCCGCGCACGGTTTGTACCAGATTTTCGTAAGCATCGCCGAGGGCTTTGCGCAGGCGTCGAATGTGCACGTCGACGGTACGCTCTTCGACATAGACGTTGCCGCCCCAGACCTGATCCAGCAACTGGCCACGGGTGTAGGCGCGCTCCTGGTGGGTCATGAAGAATTGCAGCAGGCGGTATTCGGTCGGGCCCATCTCGGCGGGACGGCCGTCGATGGTCACGCGGTGGCTGATCGGGTCCAGCAGCAGGCCGCCGACTTCGATGGGCGCCTCGCCATCGGTCGGGCCAGCACGGCGCAGCACGGCCTTCAGGCGCGCCACCAGCTCACGGGGGGAAAATGGTTTGGTGATGTAGTCGTCGGCGCCGACTTCCAGGCCCTGGATCTTGTTGTCCTCTTCACCCTTGGCGGTGAGCATGATGATCGGGATGTCCCCGGTCAGCTCATCACGCTTGAGGCGACGGGCCAGCTCGATGCCGGACGTGCCGGGCAGCATCCAGTCGAGCAGGATCAGGTCCGGTTTGCGGTCGACGATAATGGCGTGGGCCTGCTGGGAGTTTTCAGCCTCCAGGCAGTCATAGCCGGCCATTTCCAACGCAACGGCGATCATTTCGCGAATAGGCGCTTCGTCGTCGACGATCAGAATGCTCCTGCCAACCATGCCCTTAATCCTCTTGTCATTTAACTGTCTTGCGCCGCATTAGATAACGGAATTATTGCAGTCGTGTGACAGTATTTTAGTCGTCCGGCGATTGGCTGGATCCTGGGCTAAGCTCTAAGTCCGGATCCTGACAACCACAAGAGGAAGGTTTCCATGAACTACATTGCTCAATCCTGGAAGGTTTTGCTGGTCACGGCTGCGTTAACGCTGCCGACACTGGCCTTTGCCGCCGAACCGGCGATGATGGACAAAGGCATGATGGTCGACCATAAGGGCATGACCTTGTACACATTCGACAAGGACGCGGGTGGCAAGTCGATGTGCAACGGCGACTGCGCCAAGTACTGGCCGCCAATGATGGCGCCGGCGGGTGCCAAGGCCGAAGGTAAATGGACAGTCATCAAGCGTGACGATGGCATGATGCAATGGGCCTATGACGGCAAGCCGCTGTACTACTACGAGGACGACAAAAAACCCGGAGACATGACGGGTGACAAGAAAAAAGATGTCTGGCACGTCGTTCGCGAGCATATGTAACACTGCCAAAAGATCGCAGCCTTCGGGTAGGAGCTGCCGAAGGCTGCGATCCTTTCAACGGTCAACGCAGTGCGTAATCCAGCACAATCCCGACGAAAATCGCCAAGCCCGCCCAGTGATTGTGCAAAAATGCCTTGAAGCAACGCATCCGGTCCTTGTCGCGGGTGTACCAGAATTCCCACGCAAAGCAGCCCGCCGCCACCAGTAACCCGAGGTGGAACCAGCCACCCAGGTCGAACTTCGACCCCGCCAGCAACAGGCAACCCAGCGCCAGCCCTTGCAGTGTCAGGATGATCACCCGGTCCGCATCGCCGAACAGGATTGCCGTGGATTTCACGCCGATCTTCAGGTCGTCATCGCGGTCGGTCATCGCGTAATACGTGTCGTAACCCACGGTCCACATCAGGTTGGCGATCCACAGCAGCCATGCGGCAGCCGGCAATTCACCGGTTTCTGCGGTGAACGCCATCGGCATCCCCCACGAAAATGCGGCGCCCAGCACCACTTGCGGGTAATAGGTGTAGCGCTTCATGAAGGGGTAACTGAACGCCAGCGCCAGGCCGCCCAAAGACAGCCAGACGGTCGCGGCATTGGTGCACAGCACCAGCAGGAAGCTCACGCCCATCAGCAATGCGAAGAACACCAGCGCTTCTTTCGAGCTGATCTTGCCGCTCACCAGGGGGCGCTGCTCGGTGCGTTTCACATGACCATCGACCTTGCGGTCCGCCCAGTCGTTGATCACGCAGCCACCGGCGCGGGTCAGCACTACGCCCAGGACGAAAATCACGATGTTGGCCAGGGATGGCGAACCCTTGCCGGCAATCCACAACGCCCACAGTGTCGGCCAGAGCAACAGGTAAATGCCGATCGGCTTGTCCATCCGCGTCAGCTGAATGAAGTCCCAGGCCCGAGGGTTCACGCGGTTCAAGGACTTGAGCAGGCTTTGGTACATCAGAGGTTCTCCGATTGGGCGCGTGCGGCGTCCCACAGGGAAGGCAGGAAGATTTCGGCCACCAGTACACTCAACGCACCGCGGTCAAAACGTGAACGGCGGCCCCATAGATCCGACGCCCGCACCTCGCTTGGCAACCATTCCTGAGGATAATGACAAACCTCAATGGCCCGGCGCTGAAAGGCCTGGTCGCAGAACAGCAATTCCCCCAGGGAGCGGCTGCCCAATTCGTCCATGTGCAAGCCGTCGCCTTGCAATGCACTGCGTGCCGCGACGCTGCGGGCGAACACCCAGGCTTCACCATGACCGCGCAGATACACCTCGCGCACCCAGCCTTCACTGCCGTCGGCCAGGTCCAGTGCTGCGCATTCGTCGGCGCGCAGGGTTTGCCAGCCTTCGAACATTGGCGAGACGCTGAAGGCATCATTCGACAGATGAATCAGGCGTCGAGTAAGTGAGCCTTCGTCGAACAGCCAGTCCAGGATGGAGGCATCGGGGAGGGGCGCCAGTTCGCTGCGCGAGAGCCAGAGGGGAGCTGGAGAGGGGGATTCTGTGTGTTGCACAATGAGTCATTATTGGCAGCAAATGAGGCGGCGAGCTTAACATGTCAGCCACCGATATCGATTGAATTGGCCTGCCGTTGCGCCGAACAGGCTTGCATCCGGCGGCATCGATCAGTACAAAACGCGCTGAGCTGGACGGCAGTGCTACAACCATCGACCGTCCGGCCGGCAAAACGCCTGAACCCTGAGGAAGTACCTGATGAAAAAGTGGCAATGTATCGTCTGCGGCCTGATCTACAACGAAGCCGACGGTTGGCCGGATGACGGCATTGCGCCGGGCACCCGTTGGGAAGACGTGCCGGAAGACTGGCTGTGCCCGGACTGCGGTGTGGGCAAAATGGATTTTGAAATGATCGAAATCGCGGCCTGAATAATTGAGGAGTAAGGAATGAACGCACCTGTCGTTATCATTGGCACCGGTCTGGCTGGCTACAATGTCGCCCGCGAGTTTCGCAAGCTCGACAGCGAAACCCCGCTGCTTTTGATTACCGCCGATGACGGGCGCTCCTACTCCAAGCCGATGCTCTCCACCGGCTTCGGCAAAAACAAGGACGCCGACGGCCTGAGCATGGCCGAACCCGGCGCCATGGCCGAACAACTCAAGGCCGAAATACGCACCCACACGCGCATCAGCGGCATTGACCCGGGCCACAAGCGCCTGTGGATCGGTGAAGAAGCGGTGATGTACCGCGACCTGATCCTGGCCTGGGGCGCCGAAACCGTGCGTGTGCCCATTGAAGGTGACGCGGCGGATTGCGTATTCCCGATCAATGACCTGGAAGATTACGCACGTTTCCGTGCGGCAGCCGCTGGCAAGCGCCGCGTGCTGCTGCTCGGCGCCGGCCTGATCGGCTGCGAGTTCGCCAACGACCTGACCTTGGGCGGCTACGAGGTGCAACTGGTTGCGCCGTGCGAGCAAGTCATGCCGACCCTGTTGCACCCGGCGGCTGCGGCAGCGGTGCAGGCTGGCCTGGAAAGCCTCGGCGCACGTTTCCACCTCGGGCCGGTGCTCAATCGTCTGCAACGCGTGGCGGACGGTCTGGAAGCGCACCTGTCAGATGGCCAGGTGATCCCGTGCGACGTGGTGGTCTCGGCGATTGGTCTGCGCCCGCGCGTCGACCTGGCGGCAGCGGCCGGTCTGCAGGTCAACCGCGGCATCATGGTCGACCGGCACCTGAAGACCTCCCACGCCAACATCTACGCCCTGGGCGATTGTGCCGAGGTCGACGGGTTGAACCTGCTGTACGTGATGCCCCTGATGAGCTGTGCGCGAGCGCTGGCGCAAACCCTGGCCGGTAATCCGACCGCCGTCACCTACGGCCCGATGCCGATCACCGTCAAAACACCGGTGTGCCCGCTGGTGGTGTCCCCGCCGCCACGGGGCGCGGAAGGCATCTGGACCGTCGAAGGGCAGGGCGCCGACATCAAGGTTCTATGCCGCGATGCCGCAGGCAAACTACTCGGTTATGCCCTCACCGGTGCCGCCGTGATGGAAAAACTGGCCCTGAACAAAGAGCTTCCAGCCCTGTTGGCATAAATACCGGTCGTTCTGTCGGAATCACCCCCCTTTTGCCCTAACAATGGCCGCGCCGATACTGGCGCGGGGCCTCACTGCGTGCCATCCTCACTCCCGTCTGCCGCAGAGTAGAGCACCTGCGGCGCTTTTGGCGCTGCTCCGCAGAGAGCAGCACGGACATAACAACAACAAACCGTCAAAGGGGCTTCACTCACATGCGTAAACCAGACCTCGCTGCAGCCATTGCTGAAAAAGCAGACCTCACCAAAGAACAAGCCAACCGCGTTCTCAACGCCGTTCTTGAAGAAATCACCGGTGCCCTGCACCGCAAAGACAGCGTGACGCTGGTGGGCTTCGGCACCTTCCTGCAACGCCATCGCGGTGCCCGCACCGGCAAAAACCCGCAAACCGGTGAACCCGTCAAAATCAAGGCCAGCAACACCGTTGCGTTCAAGCCAGGCAAGTCGTTGAAAGACAGCGTCAATCCGTAAGCCGTTTTCGCCTCTCGCGTAGCGGGGGAGTGGAATAAAAAATGGGCACGCCAACCAGGGTTGGGTGCCCATTTTTTGTGGGGTTAACAGAGCTTGTTGAAATCCGTCCCCTGAAATCTGGCTTATAGGTCTGAAAAACTGTAGGGCTGAAGCTCGGTGATCTGAGACAGCAGGATCAGATGCTCCACCGCCTTCACCTTCTCTAGATGATCGAGGGTGTCGGGGCCGCCGAACATCAGCGCTGGAACAAAGCCGTACATCTCGTCGTGACGCAGGGTGCCGAGCTTTTTCTTTGCGGGTTTGAATAGGTCGTCGAAATCGTTGTATTCCACTTCTGTAGATAAAAGAAAATTTTGAAGTTCTCTATCCAAATCATCGTTTGTGATTTCGAAGTCATCGACATCACATCGAGAAAGCACACTGGTTATTTTAAGAGAGACTCCCGTTTTTTCACCCCATAGGTACAAGTCACCGAAGGCGCTACGAGCAATAAGGTGGTAAGCATCTCGCTCTTCAAATTTCGTCCCTCCAATCCAGGATGCCACTACCCCCTCGTACTCTTGTGGATTAACGATCCAAAAAATCCCCTCACCGTAACCGCACCAACCGTGCTCAGCCCAGTACTCCAGCAATTGATTGGGCAGCTTGTCCCTGTAGCGTTCGATACTTGAAGTCGGTACTTCTTGACGATCAATGGGCCCGCCAAGCGTCTCCAGAAAAATCGAAAATATCTCGTCCATTCAATATCTCCTTAAGAGCGATGGGAGTTCCGGGCGAATAACCCTGCTCGGAGCACGGCCTAGGGTGTGAAACGACATCCTTTACAGGTCTGAAAAGCTATAGGGTTTAAGTTCGGTAATCTGAGACAGCAGGATCAGATGCTCCACCGCCTTCACTTTCTCTAAATGATCGAGTGTGTCCGGGCCGCCGAACATCAGCGCCGGAACAAAGCCGTACATTTCGTCGTGACGCAGGGGGCCGAGCTTTTTCTTCGCGGGTTTGAACAGGTCGCCATAATCGTTGGAGTCCACATTCCTGGATAGCAGAAAACCTTGTAGTTCTCTGTCCATCTCGTCACTCGTAATTTCGAGGTTTTTAATCACAACACGAGAAAGAACACTGGTTATCTTGAGCGAAAATCCCGTTCTTTCGCCCCAAAGGTACAAGTCACCGAAGGCGCTACGGGCAATCAGGTGGTAGATGTCACACGCTTCAAATTCCGTCCCCTCAAGCCAGGATGCTACGACCCCTTCGTATTCCTGAGGATTCACTATCCAAAAAATCCCATCACCGTAACCGCACCAGCCGTGCTCAGCCCAGTACTCCAGCAATTGATTGGGCAGCTTGCCCCTGTAGCGTTCGATACTTGAAGCCGGTACTTCCTGACGATCAACGGGTCCGCCAAACGTCTCCAGAAAAATCGAAAATATTTCATCCATTACTTTTCTCCTTAACATTTATGAAGTTTGACATTGAGAAATGTGTCGCCGCGTAACTTCGTTGGCACTGTCTCCGCAGCTTTTTTCAAATTCGCAATCTTTGGCCTCCACTGAGGGCCGATGCTGGAGTTGACTTGCCGATCACCGAAGTCTGCAATTATATCTTTGCCGCCCGCGCTCAGATCTGGATTGTGCAGTCCTGCAAGATTTGACATCGTTTCCTTGGCTTTTTTCACGCTCTCTACTCTTGCAGTCTTGGCGCTCATCGTTTGCAAGTAATCCTTTTGAAAACGTTCTTGCAAAGTATCTTGTAAGTCCTTTCGGGCTTGCCTGGCCGCCGCCGGACTACGCTTCACCGGATTGGCAATATTCTCCAGATACTCATCAACCGTCAGCCGATTCAGCCCGTCCTCTTGCCCCTTCAACTGCCGCTCGAACTCTCCGATTTTAGACGCCGGCATCTTGTCCGCTTTGAAGCATTCGACTTTATGAAGCGGCATGGCGTTCGGTTTGTCACGGGGCGAGTCTTTGTCTTTTCCGCGTGGGCGATTTGCGGGTGACGCAGTCTCCTGCGGGCCAAGTGCACCTCTGCGGGGCTCTGCGGTTTGCAGGTCTGGTCGTTTTTTCAGTGCCTCTTCATGCTTGAGCATCCATTCGCCAAGCCGTGCCCCTTTGGGACTTGCTCGCATTTCCTGGGCGAGGACATTTGCATTACCTCGACCACGCGTAATGTAAGCGACGATGGCTCCCAGCAGCAGGACGACAACCTCCACATGCCCCAGCGCGATGTGATGGGAGGCTCTTTTGTCGGCAAAAGGATCGTCCCGGCTGAACGGGTTCAACCCTTCCTCGCCGCGTGGGCCTTTCCACGCGATGTTGATGCCCGTCAGGTAATACTCGCCAATGCGCGGCAATCCCTCGACGAAAAACTCGGCGATGGACGTCAGGCCAAGTATCCCTAATATCCAGGTGCTGACTTGCAATCCCATTGCGGCGCCAGCGGCTCCCATGGGAATAGCACCTGCCCCTCCGAGGAATGCGCCCACTCCCGCGCCAATTGCCCCTCCGGTCAGCACACTGCCTGCGACGATCATTGCCATTTGGGTAACGACTTCGATCAACTCGTTGAGGATGCTGGAGATGTCGAGGTCAGAGAACCGTTGCCTCAATAGGCGGCCGGCTTCCCACTCGGCTTGGTTGAATGCGTAGCGGACACTCTTGATCCGTCGGATGTTCAGAGAAAGGGAGGGGGCAGGTTCGTTGAAATGCGTGCGAAAGCTGGCTCCTCCCTGGTAACCCATTTCATGGGTTATACGTTTTTCAATCTCGTGCCACGTGGGCACGATTTGCCATAAAAACATTCGAGTGTCTCCCTGACAGTTCGCCCGTTCGTGGACTAGTAATTCCGGTGTCCATGACCGAAATACGCTAACAAGAACTTGGAGGAGGTGATGTAGGAAGACTCTCCTTCAGCGGTCGGAAACTTCCTGCGTTTCAGAATGTTGCATGTCTTAAAGCGGAACGATCCAAGCTGGCACCTGGATTGTTTCCTGGAGGCGTGGCGCGGGTGAATTTGATGGCGAACAACGTGATACGGAGCCAAAGAAACCCCCGATTGCTGGTGACAACAAACGGGTTTGTTTTTTCTGCTTTGCGAGTCAGATGATTCTGTTTTTTTGCTGGGTGATAATCGCTGCCATTTCCGGTTCGTCCAGATGATCCAGTGCTTGCTCAACTAGCAAATGCACCCCGTCAGCCATGCGACTGATCGCCAGGGCTACTGAACGGCGGGAGCCGTTTACATCATCGGCAAGGTCAGCGGCGATGGCGCTGATGGACAGCAGATCTTCCGAGGCGTTGGCCAGGAGTGCTTCGGTATTGATGCCTGGGCAGACGCTGAAAAGTTGGCTGTTACGTTTCGGTTGTTTCTGTTCTGTTTGGGTGGTGTGGTGATCGGGCGCGCGTTCTGCGGCTTCTTGGAACTCTTTGGTATCAAGGGCTTCGTTTTCTGGGGGATATGGTGTTGGCTTGATCATTGGTGTTGTACCGATTTGAGAGCTAACACCATTTCGCTTGCACTTCGAAAGAGGTGGCAGCTGTGTATAGGTGTGCAAGACCGGAATCGGTAAACCGGCAGATCGAAAGATCTCCCACACACAGCCGCCATAATGATCCGCGAGCATAGAAAAACGCTCAATCAATAGCCATTACCGATTGTGTGCCGATTCCGGACTTGCACGTCCGAATCACCGATTTTGCGGTGACTTAAAGAGGTTATCGGTGCCGGTCAAAATCGCCTAGTTCACGCATGGCTCGGCGTTGCGAAGGAAATGTCCGAGAAGTCTGCGGGGTGCAAGATCAAAAGATCGCAGCCTGCGGCAGCTCCTACAGGAATGTGTTTCTGCAGGTGTAAGGGCGTCGCGGTATGCATTCCCGCTATGGAGCATGGGGGGGGCGGCGAGACGGTGTAAAAGCGTGACTTGGCAGTCATCATGCGGGAAATATGGCTTATCTTCTTCTAACGCATCTAGATGGTGGCGTTCTTGTTTTAAGTCGCTAAACTGCCCCGGCCGTTCATTTTCCTTCTGAGGCTGTGCGCATGAAATTTCGTTTTCTGCTGTGGATGCTGGGTTTGTTGATGGGTAAGGCCAGCCGGACCAATCCGGCGTTTCAGCAGCAGTTGGGTGACAAGGACCTGGTGTTTCAGCTGCAGACCCTGGACGGGAAAGTGGCGCGGCAATTCCGCGTGAAGGACCAGCGCATCACCAGCCAATCGGGTGTGCATGCCGAGCCTGCGTTTGCGATTGCCTTCAAAGACGCCGCGTATGGCTTTGCCACGATGCAGGCGAAGAACAAGCAACTGGCGTTCATGACGGGGATTCAGGACAAGTCGATTCAGATCAAGGGCAACCCGGCGCTGGTGATCTGGTTCCAGGGGTTGACCAAGTATTTGAAGCCGAAGAAGGCGAAGCCCAAGGCTTGAGGTCTTTCAGTTAGACCGAGTGGAGTGATATTCATCGCGGGCAAGCCCGCTCCCACAGGATTTAAGCGATCCCTGTGGGAGCGGGCTTGCCCGCGATGCTGTTCAGCCTTGAGTAAATTGTGAGGCCAGTTCGCGCAGCAGCACTTCAGCTTCCAGCACTTTGCTGACCACGTCTTCGGCCTTGGCGCGGCTCAGGCCGAGGCGTTCCAATAGTGCGTCCGGGATGCCTTCGTCGGGGCCGGAGCCGATGCCTCGGCTGCGCAGCAGGCGCACCGCCAGGCAGACCAGGTTCGGGTATTCGGCGTAGGTGCCGTCGTAGGCCGGGTCGTGCTGGAAGCGCAGGGCGGTGGACAGCTCTTCGGGCATGTCCCAGTAGCGCATCAGCCACGAGCCGATCTGTTCACGGCTGATGCCCAGCAGGTGTTGTTCCACGAAGCTGTGGCACAGATGCGGGTTGACCTCCAGGTGGCGGCAGATCAACGAGAAGTGTGGCGGGAACACGTGGGCCAGCAGCAGATAGCCGAAGTTGTGCAGCAGGCCGGCCAGGTAGGTCAGGCCGGCTTCCGGGCGCTGGGTGCGCGGCATGGCGCGGGTCAGGCCTTCGATGACGGCCGCGGTGTAGATGGATTGCTGCCAGTACGGCGTGGTTTGTTGCGGGTGGTCCTTGGGCAGGCTCAGGGTTTTACCCAGGGCCAGGCCCAGCGCCAGGTTGATCACCAGGTCGAAGCCCAGCACGCGCACGATGGCGTCTTCCACGGAACGGATCTTGCCCGGCGAGGCGTAGTACGGCGATGCTGCCCAGCTCACGACTTGCGCGGCCAGTGCCGGGTCGGTTTCGACCACGCCGGTAATGTCATCGATAGTGGCGTTGGGGTCGACACGCAGCTTGATGATCTTTTGCGCGGTTTCGACCAGCGGCGGAATCTCGATGGTCTCTTCCAGACGCTGCTGGATGCGCCGCGCGGTAAACGCCTGGACGGCCTGGGTGATTTCCTTGCGGTCGTCATCGGGGCGGTCGAGGTTCGGACGGATGCTGGTCAGGTTTTCGCCAAAGTTGGCGGCGCTGGCCTTGGTCAGCATGGTCTTGAAGTCTTCGCTGGAGACTTCCAGCAGCACGCCCGGCTCACCAGAGTTGATCAGCAACTTCGGCTCACGCAGCAGGCTTTCGTCGTACAGGCAGGGTGAACTGGTCAGCGCCGGCAGGCCCGGCAGCAAGCTGAGGTTGTGCTTGCCGAGCATTTTTTTCAGGCGCTCGGTGGGTACGGCAGTGAGGCGGCGACCGGTGAGTTCGGTCAGGCGATTGAGGTCCAGCAACTGGCTTTGCGGGAACAGCACCATCAACGCGCCGACGCTGTCATCGAGCAGAACGGCCTGCACTTTGCGTGCGGCATTGAGGCCGTGATGGTCCAGCACTTCTTCATAGGCAATGCCCAACTTGCCCAGCATCAGCCGAATAACCGACGGAGCGTGCGGGGTATCGGGTGCGAAGGCAACTTCGGTCATGGTCTGTATCCGTGATTAAACAATTGCAGGAGTATAACCAGCTTGTTTGGGGCCACGCCTCAGAAACCGTGACGGTTGTCACACTTGGCCGTATTGTTGGCCATGACGCAGCCAACGGTCGAGTAGCGGACTAACGTGGGTCGGCCAGCGCTCAAGCAATGCCTGGGCGGCATCCCGCACGGCGGGCAGCAAATCGGCATCGCGCATCAGGTCGGCGACCTTGAATTGAAGCAGACCGGTTTGGCGGGTACCGAGCATTTCGCCGGGGCCGCGCAACTCCAGATCCTTCTCGGCGATGACAAAGCCATCGTTGGTTTCGCGCATGATGCCCAGGCGCTGACGGCCGATCTGCGACAGCGGCGGATGGTAGAGCAGCACGCAATGGCTGACGGCGCTGCCTCGGCCGACGCGACCGCGCAACTGGTGCAGTTGCGCCAGGCCCAGGCGCTCGGGGTTTTCGATGATCATCAGGCTGGCGTTGGGTACGTCCACGCCTACTTCGATCACCGTGGTCGCGACCAGCAGTTGCAGGTTTCCGGCCTTGAACTCGGCCATCACCGCGGCTTTTTCCGCAGGTTTCATGCGGCCGTGGATCAGCCCGACCTTCAGCTCGCCGAGGGCGGCGGTCAGGTCCTCGAAGGTGGTTTCGGCGGCCTGGCAGGTCAGCTCTTCCGACTCTTCGATCAGCGTGCACACCCAATAGGCTTGTCGCCCTTCGGCGCAAGCGCTGCGCACCCGCTCGATGACTTCGACCCGCCGGGTGTCGGTGATCAGCACGGTGTTGACCGGGGTTCGGCCGGGGGGCAGTTCGTCGAGGATCGAGGTGTCGAGGTCGGCGTAGGCGCTCATGGCCAGCGTGCGCGGAATCGGCGTGGCGGTCATGATCAACTGGTGCGGACACATGCGTCCGCCGACGCCTTTCTGGCGCAGGGCCAGACGCTGCTGCACGCCGAAACGGTGCTGTTCGTCGATGATCACCAGCGCCAGGTTCTTGAATTGCACTTCGTCCTGGAACAGCGCGTGAGTGCCGACCACCATGGGCGTGCCACTGGCGATCTGCTCCAGCGCGGCGGTGCGGTTCTTGCCCTTGAGCTTGCCGGCGAGCCACGCGACTTCGATGCCCAGCGGTTCGAGCCAGCGCTTGAAGGTGATGAAGTGCTGCTCGGCGAGAATCTCGGTGGGCGCCATGAGTGCGACCTGATAACCGGCCTCCAGCGCTTGCAGCGCGGCAAGGGCGGCGACCACGGTTTTGCCTGCGCCAACGTCGCCCTGGATCAGCCGCAGCATGGGCTCATGCTGGCTGAGGTCGTAGGCGATTTCGTTACCGACCCGTTGCTGGGCGCCGGTCGGGTTGAAACCGAGATTGGCCAGGTACTTGGCCGGCAGCTGGGTGGCTTTGGGCATCGCCGGCGCACGCAGGGCGCGCATGCTTTCACGAAGGCGCTGTTGCGACAGTTGATGGGTCAGCAGTTCTTCGAAAGCCAGGCGGTGCTGTGCCCAGTGATGGCCGAGGGCGAGTTCATCGACGTCGGCATCGGCGGGCGGGTTGTGCAGGTAGCGGATTGCATCGGCCAGCGGTGCCAGTTGGTAGTCGCGGGCCAGCTCGTTCGGCAGCCAGTCGGGCAGGCTGCTGGGGCCGAGCAGGGTGAGGGTCTGCATGCACAACTGGCGCAGGCGCTGTTGGGTCAGACCTTCGGTGAGCGGGTAGACCGGAGTCAGGGTTTCATCCACCGGCGGTGGTTCGTCGCCAGTGATGGCGCGATATTCCGGGTGGTAGATTTCTAGCCCCGAAGCACCGGGCCGTGCCTCGCCGTAGCAGCGAATCCGCGTGCCGCGTTTGAGGCCTTCCTTCTGCGCATTGCTGAAATGGTAGAAGCGCAGGCTGAGTCCGCCGGTGCCGTCCTGCAAGCGCACCACGAGGCTGCGCCGACGGCCCATGACCACATCGGCGCCGCTGACCGTGCCTTCGATGACTGCATCCTGCCCGGGTCGCAGCGCGCCGATCGGGACCACGCGGGTGCGATCCTGATAGCGCAGGGGCAAGTGAAACAACACGTCCTGGAGGTTTTCCAGGCCGACCTTGGCCAGTTTCTCGGCCATGGCTTCACCGACACCCTTGAGTGCCGTCACCGACACTTGCGACAACTCGCTCATGACTGTCGCTTAGCCCGCAGCGACCTGCGCCGCTGGCTTGGCCACCGAGCACAGGCGAATGGAGTCGGCGAGGATTTCAATCGCCTTCGGACGCGGGAAGCTGGCTCGCCAGGCAATGGCCACGGTGCGGAACGGCACGGGTGCCGACAACGGACGCACCTCGATCACGCCGGGGGCGTAGTGATGGCTGTCCACCGCTGACAACGGCAGGATCGAAATGCCGAGGCCGGACGCGACCATGTGGCGAATGGTTTCCAGGGAGCTGGACTCCACCGTGGTGTGCTTGGCGCCGTCGTTGCCTTTGGTCAGGGTCGGGCAGGCTTCCAGTACCTGATCGCGGAAGCAGTGGCCTTCGCCGAGCAGCAGCAGGCTCTTGTCGTTGAGCAGGCTGGCGTCGATGGACTCTTTTTGCGTCCACGGGTGCTGGGCCGGCATCAGCACGTAGAACGGCTCGTCGTAGAGCTGCAGGGTCAGCACGTCGGCTTCGCTGAACGGCAGGGCGATGATGATCGCGTCGAGTTCGCCGTTGCGCAGTTTGTCGCGCAGCACGTGGGTGAAGTTTTCTTCGATGTACAACGGCATCTGCGGGGCGACCCGGTGCAGTTGTGGAATCAGGTGCGGGAACAGGTACGGCCCGACGGTGTAGATCGCGCCGACTTTGAGCGGGGCGGTCAACTGGTTCTTGCCGGCCTGGGCCAGTTCGCGGATGCCTTGGGCCTGTTCCAGCACCTTTTGTGCCTGGGCCACGATGCCTTCGCCGACCGGCGTCAGGCGCACGGCGCTTTTGCTGCGCTCGAAAATCAGTACACCGAGTTCGTCTTCAAGCTTTTTCACGCCCACCGAAAGGGTCGGCTGGCTGACGTGGCAACGCTCGGCCGCGTGGCCGAAATGCTGCTCTTGGGCGAGGGTAACGATGTAGCGTAATTCTGTGAGGGTCATAGCAAGCGTCCATGAATTTGCGTGCCAAGCATACCGGCTGCAATCGATAGACGCACGTTATCAGACTGAACGTGTCGGGTGACACCGGGCAATGCCGATTTGCCGCTGGCAGATAAGAGAAAGGCACCTTTCGGTGCCTTTTTGGCTTGGAACGCGACCTTCCTGCTGGCAGAAATCTCTGTGGGAGCGAGCTTGCTCGCGATGAGGGCCCAACATTCGACATCTACGTTGAATGTTAGACCGCTATCGCGAGCAAGCTCGCTCCCACATGGGGCGGTGGTGCGTTTACCGACGGCGTTTTTCCAGCGAATACACAAAAGGTGCAACGATTTCGATGGAGCCATTGGTCAGCATGTCGGCTGGTGGCTTGGGCAGCGGTTGAGCGCGGCGGATCATTTCCAGGGTGGCCCGGTCCAGATCGGCGGTGCCCGAGGCACCTACCAGCTCAAACGACAACACATTGCCTTCGGCATCCACGACGAAACGCAGGCGGTTCATGCCTTCCTTGCCCCGTGCCTGTGCACTGGCCGGGTACTTTTTGTACTTCTGCAGGTGCGCCAGCAGCGTGCCTTGCCAGCTGGCCTTGGCCGCCAGTTGAGCCGGCGAGGGGCCCGGCGCAGGCTGAGCGGATTTCTCCGTAGGCGCCTGAGTCTGTTGTGTTTCGGCAGGTTTCTCTTCGGCCGGTTTTTCCTTCGGCGGTTCGGGTTTCTTCTCTACTGGCTTGGGCGGCTGTGGCTTCGGCTTTGGCTTGACGGGCTTGGGCACGGCAATTTCAGCTTTCGGCGCTTCGGCGAGCTTGGGGATCGGCAGTTCTTCAAGCGGAGCCGGTGGCTGCGGAGGGGTGACGACCTTCGGCGGAGCAGGCGGTGGCGGGGCGGGAACCGGTGCCAGTTCGACCATCATCGCCTGGGGCGGCAATTCGATGGGCGGGCGGGCGGACCAATTCAGCGCCAGCGCGATGGCCAGCGCGTGAACGCCCAGCACCACAGCCAGGCTACCGCTGTAACGCGTCAGCTTATGGCGCGTCGTGATCATTTCTTGGCTGCCGTCTCGAGTCCGACCAGACCTACCTTCAGGTAACCGGCCGATCGCAGGTTGTCCATCACGCTCATCAGGTCGCCGTAATCCACGCCTTTGTCGGCTTGGAAGAAGATCGTCGTGTCTTTTTTGCCCTGGGTCCTGGCGTCGAGGGTGGCGCCGAGTGCTTCGGCCTTCACTTCGTCTTCACCGAGGAACAGGCGCTGGTCAGCCTTGACGCTGAGGAACACCGGTTTCTCTGGCCGCGGCGCCGGTTTGGCGGTGGAAGCGGGCAGGTCGACCTTGATGTCCACGGTGGCCAGCGGGGCCGCCACCATGAAGATGATCAACAGCACCAGCATCACGTCGATGAACGGCGTGACGTTGATTTCGTGGTTTTCGGACAGATCGTCGTCTGCCCCTTCTTTCAAATGCAGGCCCATGGCCGATTACCCCACTTTCACCATGTGCGGTTGCGAGCTGCGCTCAGGCTGGTGGTCGAGGTCGCGGCTGACCAGCAGCAGGACCTGTGCCGACGCATCGGACACCTGGGCCTTGTAACCGGCGATGGAGCGGGCGAAGACGTTGTAGATCACGACCGCAGGGATCGCTGCAACCAGGCCCAGTGCGGTGGCCAGCAGGGCTTCGGCGATGCCGGGAGCGACGACGGCGAGGTTGGTGGTCTGGGTTTTGGCGATGCCGATGAAGCTGTTCATGATGCCCCACACGGTACCGAACAGGCCGACGAAGGGCGCGGTGGAACCGATGGTCGCCAGCACGCCGGTGCCGCTGCTCATGTTGCGACCGCAGGCCGCGACCAGGCGCTCAAGGCGGAAGCTGACGCGTTCCTTGATGCCTTCTTTCTCACGGCTGTTGACCGACAGGCGCATCTCTTCGAGTGCATCGTGCACCAGCAGGTTGGCGAGGGTGCCTTCCTTCGCCGCCGTGGCGCTGGCTTCCTTGAGGGAGGTGGATTTTTTCAGTTGAGCGATTTCACCGCGCAGGCGACGCTTGGCGCCCATCAGCTCAAGACCCTTGGCGATCCAGATGGTCCAGGTGATGATCGAGGCGATGGCCAGACCGATCATCACGATTTTCACGATGATGTCGGCATTCTTGTACATGCCCCACGGCGACAGGTCATGGGCCATGCCCAGAGTGTTGTCGGCTTCAAGGACTTCAGGAGCGTCTTCCCCCAGGTTCTCTGTCGGCGCTGCCTGGGCAGGATCGGTCGCGACGGGAGCAACGGCCGGGGCGGCGTGATCAGCCGGTGCAGGGGCTGCGGCGGCGGCCGGAGTTGCTGGCGGCTGGACATCGGCGAAAGCCGCGACTGGCGCGAGCATCAGGCTGAGGAGCAGGGCGGCCACCGCGCTCCAGGCGCGAGGTCGTTTGGTTGGCGAAGCGGAGAGTTGATTACGTGTCATGCTGGCCGGACCTGAGAGAAAAAACGGGTGATGTTCTTCCAGGCCTCGAAGGGCCGAGAACAAAAGTGGGGCGTATTATTGCAATTAATTCTTGTTAACAGAAGTAATAGCGTCTCTTTTTTTCCTGCGTTGCTAGCCGCCTGTCTGTTGCCGGCGCTAGTCTGTGGCTTTGCGATGGGAGTTTTCTGATGTCTGCGCCTACTGTTTTGATCGCCGGTTGCGGTGATGTCGGCAGCCGCCTGGCCACACAATTGCTGGCGGCGGGGTGGGAGGTTCACGGTCTGCGGCGGGATGTTTCACGCCTGCCCGCGGGCGTCATCGGCGTTGCCGGTGATTTGTTCAACAAGGACTGCCCGGCCACTTGGCCGATCGGTGCCGTGGATTACCTGGTGTATTGCGCGGCAGCCACCGATCACGACGAAGCCGGCTACCGTGCTGCCTATGTCCAGGGGCTGGAGCATGTGCTGGAGTGGCTGAACGACTACGGTCAGGTGCCCAATCGCCTGTTGTTTGTGTCCAGCAGCAGTGTTTACGGGCAGCAGGATGGCGAGTGGGTCGATGAGCGTTCGTCTACGGTGGCGTCCGGTTATTCTGGGCGTGTGATGCTGGAGGCCGAGCAGATCGCGCTCAAGAGCGGTATCCCGGCCAGTGTCGTGCGACTGACCGGCATCTACGGCCCGGGGCGTGAGTGGTTGCTGACTCAGGTCCGCCGGGGTTATCGCGTGGCGGTCGAACCACCGTTGTATGCCAACCGGATCCATGCGGACGATGCCGCAGGGTTGATGGCGTGCCTGCTTGAGGCGGACCGGCGTGGCGTGGCGCTGGAGGATGTCTACATCGGCGTCGATGACGAGCCGGCAGCGCTGGCCGATGTGGTGGGCTGGTTGCGCGGGTATCTGGGCGTGACCGAATGGGACGAGGATTCAAGCGTGCGGCGCACCGGCAGCAAGCGTTGCAGTAATGCGCGGGCCAAGGCCTTGGGCTGGACGCCGAAATATCCGAGCTTCCGTGAAGGTTATGCCGCCATTCTCGAAGGGCGCTGAAAAACAAAAATGTTCGACCACTACACGGCAGCTCCTACAGGTGTTTGCATGACCCTGTAGGAGCTGCCGAAGGCTGCGATCTTTTCAGAGGGTTACTGTTTTTCCAGTAGCCACTTGCGATCGCCGGGCGTGTACTGAGGCATCTCGTCCGCCTGCGCCGTGTTCACGGTCTGGAAAATCTCCAGCTCCTTGCCCTTGCGCGCAAAGATCCAGGCGTTTCCTTGGCCATTGAGCTGCAGCCACATGTTGTCGTTGCCGCCACTCATTGAGGCGCAGTCGCCGGCCAGGCACAGCGCATAACGGTCGGTACCCGGCAGGCCGGTCACCTGGCCGTCGGCCTGGAACTGCACGGTGTCGCCTTCGCCGGGGCCGCTGACGACTTTCCAGCTACCGCCCATGTAGGCCGAATACAGCGCGCGTTCGAAGCTGGCGCCCAGCGGTGCGCCATCCGGTACCGGGATCAATGCCCGGTCGAAGACCTGAGCCGATTCGTTTTCGGTCGCAGTCTGGCTCAATTGTTTGCCGTCGCGCTTCAGCTCACTGCCGGAGCTGCCATAAAAATCGACTTTCCAGAGGCCGGATTCTTCACCCTGCAACTTGCCTTCGACGTTTTCAAAGCCGTTGGTGTAGCGGGCCTGGCCGGCCTTGGTGTTGATGTCCCATTCCAGGTTCGGGCCATAGGCCTGGAGCGCTTCACGCAGGGGGACGCCTTTGGCGGCAGCATCGATCGCCACCTGATTGATCCAGGTGCCGCTGATATCACGATCGGCAGGGTTGCTGGCACATCCGCCCAGGAGCAGGGCGAGCAGCGAGAGAGCAAGCGCATTGCGCATGGTGGAATCCTTTCAAGCTTTCTTTACAGCAGGGCAGTCGGCGCAGCCCCAGGCTGCGCCGTGCACATTACTCGATGACCAGGATGGCATCCATTTCAACCTGCGAACCCTTTGGCAGGGCTGCAACGCCGATGGCGGCGCGGGCAGGGTAAGGCTGGTCGAAGTACTTGCCCATGATCTCGTTGACCTTGGCGAAGTGGCTCAGGTCGGTGAGGAAGATGTTCAGCTTTACGATGTCCTTGAACGAACCACCGGCTGCTTCGGCTACGGCCTTGAGGTTCTCGAACACCTGGACGGTCTGGGCTTCGAAGCCTTCAACCAGTTCCATGGTTTTTGGGTCCAGAGGAATCTGGCCCGACATGTAAACGGTGTTGCCAGCCTTGATCGCCTGGGAATAAGTACCGATGGCGGCCGGGGCCTTGTCGCTGGTGATAACAGTCTTGGTCATTGATGACTCCTTGTAAGAGGTGGCTACGTTTGCGAGCTATGCACGCATGCGGGTGATGCGGATCACCCCGGTCAAGGCGCGCAGTTTTTTGATCACGCGGGCCAGGTGCACGCGATCGTGCACGCTGACCACCAACTGGACCACGCTGATGCGACCATCGCGTTCGTCCATGCTGATTTTCTCGATGTTGCCGTCGGCGGCGTTGACGCTGCTGGCCAGCAGGGCAATCAGGCCGCGCTGGTGTTCCAGTTCGACGCGCAGTTCGACGTTGAATTCGCCGGTGACATCCTTGGCCCACGAGAGCTGGATGCATTTTTCCGGGTTGTGGCGGATTTCGCTGATATTGCGGCAGTTGTCCAGGTGCACGACCATGCCTTTGCCCGCGGACAGGTGGCCGACAATCGGGTCGCCCGGGATCGGCGTGCAGCACTTGGCGTAGCTGAGTACCAGGCCTTCGGTGCCGCGAATCGCCAGCGGGCCTTCCGGGCTGGGCAGCTGTTCGCCTTCGCCGAGCAGTCGGCGAGCCACCACATAGGCCATGCGATTGCCCAGGCCGATGTCTTCGAGCAAATCCTCGATCAGTTCGAGGCGGTACTCGGCGAGCATCGCCTTGACACGTTCGGCCGGGATTTTCTCCAGCGCGCTGTCGAATCCGTTGAGGACCTTGTTCAGCAGGCGTTCGCCGAGGCTGATGGATTCGGAGCGGCGTTGCAGCTTCAGGGCATGGCGGATGTGCGTGCGCGCCTTGCCGGTGACCACGAAGTTGAGCCATGCCGGGTTCGGCCGTGCGCCAGGAGCGCTGACGATCTCGACCGTGGAGCCGCTTTGTAGCGGTTCGGACAGCGGTGCGAGACGGCGGTTGATCCGGCAGGCAATGCAGCTGTTGCCCACGTCGGTATGCACCGCGTAAGCGAAGTCGACCGCCGTGGAGCCCTTGGGCAGCTCCATGATCCGGCCTTTGGGCGTGAACACGTAGACCTCGTCCGGGAACAGGTCGATCTTCACGCTTTCGATGAATTCCAGCGAGTTGCCGGCGCGTTGCTGCATTTCCAGCACGCCCTTGACCCACTGGCGGGCGCGGGCATGGGTGCCTTTTGGCTGCTCGTCGCCGCTGGATTTGTACAGCCAATGGGCGGCGATGCCATTGTTGGCCATCTCTTCCATTTCACGGGTGCGGATCTGGATCTCGATCGGAACACCGTGCATGCCGAACAGTGTGGTGTGCAGCGACTGGTAGCCGTTGGCCTTGGGGATCGCGATGTAATCCTTGAAGCGCCCCGGCAACGGTTTGTACAAGTTATGTACAGCACCCAGCACGCGGTAGCAGGTATCGACCTTGTCGACGATGATCCGGAACGCATAGACGTCCATGATCTCGTTGAAGGCCCGACGCTTGCCGCGCATTTTCTTGTAGATGCCGTAGAGGTGTTTCTGGCGACCGCTGACCTCGCCCTGGATGCCATCGATGGCCAGGCAGTGGCTTAAGGATTCTTCGATCTTGTTGACGATTTCCTTGCGGTTGCCCCGGGCGCGTTTGACGGCCTGGTAGATTCGCGCGGAACGCATCGGGTGCATGGCCTTGAAGCCGAGGTCTTCGAATTCTATGCGGATGGCGTGCATGCCCAGCCGGTTGGCGATGGGTGCATAGATTTCCAGGGTTTCCTTGGCGATGCGCCGGCGTTTTTCACCGGACAGCACTTCCAGGGTGCGCATGTTGTGCAGGCGGTCGGCCAGCTTGACCAGGATCACGCGAATGTCGCGGGCCATGGCCATGGCCATCTTCTGGAAGTTTTCGGCTTGGGCCTCGGCCTTGGTCTCGAAGTTCATCTGGGTCAGTTTGCTGACCCCGTCGACCAGTTCGGCCACGGTTTCGCCGAACTGCGCTTGCAGCGCTTCCTTGGCAATACCGGTGTCTTCGATCACGTCATGCAGCATCGCGGCCATCAGGCTCTGATGGTCCATGTGCATGTCGGCAAGAATATTCGCCACCGCAAGTGGGTGCGTGACGTACGCCTCGCCGCTACGGCGGCGTTGGCCGTCGTGGGCTTGTTCGGCGTAGAAATACGCTCGGCGGACCAGGTTGACCTGGTCCTTGCCGAGGTAGGTCGATAAGCGATCGGCGAGGGCGTCTATGCTCGGCATGATGTCTCCTGCCGTAAGCTGTGATCCCGCGCCGTGCTACGTCGACCAGGCATAGGCTTAGACGGCCTCGTTGGACTCGTCCTCGAATGCAGCAAAAAGCGGTTCATCTTCAACGATTTCGGCTTCGGCGATAGCTGCGTAGTCGATCAGGCCTTCAGCGATTTCGCGCAGGGCGACGACGGTAGGCTTGTCGTTTTCCCATGCTACTTTCGGCTCTTTGCCGCCGGTGGCCAGTTGACGGGCACGCTTGGTAGAGAGCATGACCAGCTCAAAGCGGTTATCCACGTGTTCTAGGCAGTCTTCAACGGTTACGCGGGCCATGGTCTTCCTCGTAGCAAATGCAATATGCGCGCTGCCCGGATGGGCGAGCGGACTCAACAGTTTAAAAAATCACCAGCGATTAGGGAAGCGCTGATTTTTTGACCAAGCCCTTCAACGCGCTGCAGGTGCCAATGTAAAGCCCTTGCAGCGGTTTTGGGAAGAGCTGATTAACCGAGCAATTCAGCCAGTAATTTGCCGTGACGCTGCTGCTGACGCTTCTGAATCAGCTGATTGGCGCGGAAAATCGCCTTCAGGTCGTGCAGTGCGTGGGCGAAATCGTCGTTGATGATCAGGTAATCGTAGTCGACGTAATGGCTCATTTCGCTGACGGCTTCGCGCATGCGGCCGTCAATGATCTCGTCGCTGTCCTGGCCACGGTTGGTCAGGCGCTGGTGCAAGGCCTGCAGTGACGGCGGCAGGATGAAGATCGAGCGAGCCTGCGGCATCAGCTTGCGCACTTGCTCGGCACCTTGCCAGTCGATTTCCAGGATCAGGTCGTGGCCTTCGTCCAGGGTCTGCTGCAGGTGGCTTTGCGAAGTGCCATAGAGATTGCCGAACACTTCGGCGCGCTCGAGGAAATCGCCGTGCTCGATCATCTTCACGAACTCGCTGCGGTCGACGAAGTGATAGTTCACGCCATTCACTTCACCCGGGCGCATGGCGCGGGTGGTGTGGGAGACCGAGACGCGGATCTCGGGATCGGCATCGGTCAGGGCCTTGACCAGGCTGCTCTTGCCCGCGCCCGAAGGGGCGGAAATGATGTAAAGGGTGCCAGTGCTGTGGGTCATGTCGGGGTAGCCTTACTCAATATTCTGCACTTGTTCGCGCATCTGCTCGATCAACACCTTGAGGTTGACCGCAGCCTGGGTGCTGCGCGGGTCGAAGGCTTTGGAGCCCAGTGTGTTGGCTTCGCGGTTGAGCTCCTGCATCAGGAAGTCCAGGCGCCGACCGGCAGCGCCGCCGGATTTGAGTACCCGGCGAACTTCGATGATGTGAGTGCTCAGGCGATCCAGTTCTTCGGCGACGTCGCTTTTTTGCGCGAGCATGACCATTTCCTGCTCCAGGCGCTGCGGATCCATCTCGGCCTTCATGTCGGCGAAACGGTCGAGGACTTTCTGGCGCTGGGTGGCGAGCATCTGCGGGACCAATTCGCGCAGGGTCACCACGTCTTCTTCGATGGATGTCAGGCGCTCGTTGATCAACCGTGCCAGCTCCGCACCTTCGCGCTCGCGACCGGCCTTGAGTTCCTTGAGGCCCTGGTTGAACAGTGCCAGCGCTTCGGCGTTCAAGGCTTGCGGGTCGGTGGCGTCGCCCACCAGTACGCCGGGCCAGGCCAGGACTTCCAGCGGGTTCAGCGCGGCCGGGTTCTTGATCAGGCCGGCGATGGTCTCGGCGGCGGCGACCAGTTGCGCGGCGCGCTCCTGATCGATCTGCAGCGCTTTGCCGGTGTTTTCTTCGGTGAAGCGCAGGGTGCATTCGAGCTTGCCCCGCGATACGCCTTGGCGCAGGGCTTCACGTACCGCGCCTTCCAGGTCGCGAAAGGACTCCGGCAGGCGCAGGTGGGGTTCCAGGTAGCGGCTGTTGACCGACCGCAGTTCCCAGCTCAGGGTGCCCTGGACGCCGGCTTTTTCGACGCGGGCGAAGGCGGTCATGCTGTGCACCATGGCGGTACCTCGCAAGGCAGATCGGCGCAGAACCGTGGTTCCGGGAATCCGATATCAATGAATTAAAGCCGACTGGCAGCAAAGGCGCAGGATTGTAGCGCAGTGGCGCGGATGCGCCCAAACACAGGGTGTGACAAAGAGCGGCAGGCCTGCGCCGGCGTGCAGTGCAGAGCCTTCGGTCGTCGGCGGATTTTTTTAGAAGTGCCCAGGGGCGGCCGTCGGCTCTATAATGCTCCGCAGTTTTCCGTCCCCAGTACAGGTATTCCCTATGATACGTCCAAGTGGTCGCGCTGCCGATCAGCTCCGCTCGATCCGCATCACCCGCAACTACACCAAACACGCCGAGGGTTCTGTGCTGGTCGAGTTCGGTGATACCAAGGTCATCTGCACCGTCAGCGTTGAACCGGGCGTACCGCGTTTCCTGAAAGGCCAGGGCCAGGGCTGGCTGACCGCCGAGTACGGCATGCTGCCACGTGCCACCGGCGAGCGTAACCAGCGTGAAGCCAGCCGTGGCAAGCAAGGCGGCCGTACCCTGGAAATCCAGCGTCTGATCGGCCGCTCCCTGCGCGCTGCGCTGGACATGACCAAGCTGGGCGACGTCACCCTGTACGTCGACTGCGACGTGATCCAGGCAGACGGTGGCACCCGTACGGCATCGATCACCGGCTCCATGGTCGCGCTGATCGATGCCTTGAAAGTGATCAAGAAGCGTGGCGGCCTGAAAGGCGGCGACCCGGTCAAGCAGATGATCGCTGCTGTTTCCGTGGGCATGTACAAGGGCGAGCCTGTGCTCGACCTCGACTACCTGGAAGACTCGGCGGCCGAAACCGACCTGAACGTGGTGATGACCAGTGCTGGCGGTTTCA
Organism: Pseudomonas sp. GM33; assembly: GCF_000282295.1. Taxonomy (NCBI): domain Bacteria; kingdom Pseudomonadati; phylum Pseudomonadota; class Gammaproteobacteria; order Pseudomonadales; family Pseudomonadaceae; genus Pseudomonas; species Pseudomonas sp. GM33. Next base: position 36,734 of record NZ_AKJO01000088.1, on the reverse strand, counting down.
TCGAAGTCCAGGGCACTGCCGAAGGCGCGCCGTTCCAGCCTGAAGAGTTGAACGCCATGCTTGAGCTGGCGAAGAAAGGCATGAACGAGATCTTCGAACTGCAAAAGGCCGCATTGGCCGACTGACCGGACCGCTCCAGGCAAGGAGGACATCATGAGTGACGAACAACTGCCGCTGCCCACGCCGAGCCAGGAGGTGCGTCAGTGGGCGATGTTCTGTCACCTGTCCGCCTTGCTGGGGATCTGGATTCCGTTCGGCACGCTGATTGGCCCGCTGATTCTCTGGCAAATGAAGCGCGAGATGGATCCGTTCATCGATGCCCAGGGCAAGGAGGCATTGAACTTCCAGATCACCGTCGCCATTGCTTCGGCCATCTGCTTCCTGCTGATGGTGGTGATCATCGGGTTCTTCCTGTTCGGACTGGTGGCGATAGGTGCGCTGGTGCTGACGATTATTGCCGGGGTGAAAGCCAATGAAGGGTTTCCTTACCGGTACCCGTTTACCTGGCGACTGATCAAATAACGATCAGTCTTCACTTGCAGGAGCGAGCCTGCTTGCGCCCATAGAAGCAGAAGCAGCGTCAGCCAAGGTAATAAGCAAATGCCCCGATAATTCGGGGCATTTTTGTTTGTCACACCAAATAAATGTTTCAAGCTGTAATTTATATTTACTAGTTGTAACGACTATCATGGCAAGTACCGCTGAGCTAATACATTTTTAGTCACAACTGTAAAGTGTCGATATTGCCCTTATGCTTGGCAATAAGTCAGGGTGATTGATAAAGTTGCCGCCACGAAATATTTCAAGAAATATTTTGATATATTCAGACCATTGAAGGTCCTTGAATTCACCATCAATCAGTGTTGAGAAATTCAACCTGTTCAAGAGGCGTGTCCAGGTAAAAAGTTCGCCCCTGAATATATATCCAAGAATAAGTGCAAAATGATTCAGCTCGATTTTTATGGAACATTAGTCGCCGCCTCCCTGGTACTGTTATTGGGTCGCGGGCTTGTCACACGTGTCGGTTTTTTACGCGCCTACAATATCCCCGAACCTGTAGCGGGTGGCCTGGTGGTTGCCCTGGTTCTCCTGGCCTTGCGCAGCTTCGATGTTCAAGTCCGGTTCGACACTTCGTTGCAGACCCCCTTGATGCTGGCGTTTTTCGCCACCATTGGCTTGAGCGCCGACTTCGCTAGCCTGAAGAAGGGCGGGCGCGTCGTGGGGATTTTCATTCTTGCGGTCACCGGGCTTCTGCTGGTCCAGAATGCCATGGGCATCGGTCTTGCCAGCCTGCTGGGGCTTGATCCTCTGATGGGCCTGCTGACGGGCTCGGTGACGCTGGCGGGCGGTCACGGCACAGGCGCTGCCTGGAGCGCGACATTCAGCGAGAAATACGGCCTGGCTTCGGCTTCCGAGCTTGCGATGGCCTCTGCGACCTTCGGCCTGGTGCTGGGCGGACTGATTGGTGGGCCGGTCGCCCGCTTGCTGATCAAGCGAGTACAGGTACCCGGTTGCGTTGAGCAAGCGAAGCCGCGCGCGCCAAAGGGCTTTGAGCAACCGAACAAGGAGCGCTCGATCACGCCTTTCTCGTTTATCGAGACACTCGCGCTGATCGCCGTCAGCTTGCTGGCAGGTAATCTTCTCAATGGGCTGTTGCTCGGCAGTGCATTCGAGTTGCCGACTTTCGTTTGTGTGTTGTTCGTCGGTGTTGTTCTGCGCAACGGGCTTTCGGCGCTTGGCTTGTATCAGGTGTTTGAGCGCGAAGTCTCGGTACTGGGGAATGTAAGCTTGTCGCTGTTCCTGGCAATTGCCCTGATGTCCCTCAAACTATGGGACCTGGCCTCGCTGGCTTTGCCGATCTTTATCATTCTGGCTGTGCAAACAGTCGTCATGGCGCTGTTTGCGATATTCGTGACGTTCAGAATAATGGGGAGCAACTACGATGCGGCAGTACTGGCGGCAGGACATTGCGGTTTCGGGCTGGGTGCCACGCCAACAGCCATCGCTAATATGCAGGCCGTGACACAACGCTACGGACCTTCGCAGATTGCGTTTCTGGTGGTGCCAATGGTGGGCGCATTCTTCATCGATATCATTAACGTCATCGTGATCAAGTTTTTCCTGGCGCTGCCATTTTTCGTCGCTGTCTGAAGTTCAGCCGGCTTGCCCCATAAAAAATGCCCGTATCTTGCGATACGGGCATTTTTTTGACCGGCCAGGGCGTCTGCGAAACGACGCCTCAGATGGTCAGCGTCCAGTCGTAGTCCACGATCAGCGGCGCGTGTTGCGAGAACCGCGGCTGGCGTGGCAGGCGTGCACTGCGTACGAAGCGGCGCAGGCCCGGGGTCAGCAGTTGATAGTCGAAGCGCCAACCGAGGTTGAGCATCTCCGCCTGTTCGTTATCCGGCCACCAGCTGTACTGGTCGCCTTCGCGGCTGACTTCGCGCAGGGCGTCGACATAGCCCATGTTGCCGACAATCTCGTCCATCCAGGCACGTTCAGGCGCCAGGAAACCCGGAGATTGCTGGCTATCGCGCCAGTTCTTGATATCCAGCTTCTGTTGCGCCACGTAGAGCGAGCCACAGTAAATGTACTCGCGACGTTTGCGCCGCTGTTTATCCAGATAACGGGCGAAGTCGTCCATTAGCTTGAACTTCTGGTTCAAGTCTTCATCGCCGTTCTGCCCCGAAGGGAGCAGCAAGGTCGCGATGCTGACCTTGTCGAAATCGGCTTGCAGGTAGCGCCCGTAGCGGTCGGCCGTCTCGAAACCGAGACCGCTGATGACAGCCTTCGGTTGCAGCCGCGAATACAAAGCCACGCCACCTTGGGCGGGGACTTCGGCATCGCAGGCATAAAGGAAGTATCCATCCAGTTGGAAGGCTGGATCGTCCAGTTCAAAGGCGGAGGCGCGGGTGTCCTGCAGGCAGATGACGTCGGCATTCTGTGCCTGCAGCCAACTGAGCAAACCACGCTCGACTGCAGCCTGAATACCATTGACGTTCACACTGATGATCCGCATAAATGGCCCCAAAAATCGCGTGCGTGTATGATACACGGCGTCAAGCTAATTAGCTAAATCCGTGGTATTTGGGGTTTTTTCATGCAAGCGTATCAGCGCGATTTCATCCGTTTTGCCATCGATCGCGGCGTTTTGCGCTTCGGTGAGTTCACCCTGAAGTCCGGGCGCACCAGTCCCTACTTCTTCAATGCCGGGCTATTCAACTCGGGTTCGGCCCTGGCGCAGCTGGGTCGTTTCTACGCCGCTGCCATTGCCGAGAGCGGCATTGCGTTCGACGTGCTGTTTGGCCCTGCCTACAAGGGCATCCCGTTGGCGGCGACGACCGCCGTGGCCCTGGCCGAGCATCACAACCGTGACTTGCCATGGTGTTTCAACCGCAAGGAAGCCAAGGCCCACGGCGAAGGCGGCAGCCTGGTCGGCGCACCTTTGACCGGCGAAGTGCTGATCATCGACGACGTGATCACTGCCGGTACCGCGATCCGTGAAGTGATGCAGATCATCGCTTCCCAGGACGGCGCCAAGGCCGCTGGCGTGCTGATCGCCCTCAACCGTCAGGAGCGCGGCAATGGCGAGTTGTCGGCGATCCAGGAAGTCGAGCGCGACTTCGGCATTCCGGTCATCAGTATCGTTTCGCTGAACCAGGTGCTGGAATTCCTGGCGGATGATCCGCAGCTCAAGCAGCACCTGCCAGCCGTCGAAGCCTACCGCGCCCAGTTCGGCGTGTAACGCAATCTGCTTTTGTGGGAGCAAGCCCGCTCCCACAGGGAATGCGGCAAAAAAAAGACCCCGCTCAGCCAGGCTGAGCGGGGTCTTTTTCATTGCGCTATCGCTTAGTGACGCTTGCGATTGCTGATCAAAGTACCCACGCCGGTATCGGTGAAGATTTCCAGCAGGATCGCGTTCGGCACGCGACCGTCGATGATCAACGAGCTGCCCACGCCGCCCTGGACTGCTTCCAGTGCGCAGCGGATCTTCGGCAGCATGCCGCCGTAGATGGTGCCGTCGGCGATCAGTTCGTCGACCTGTTGAGTCGTCAGACCGGTCAGGACCTTGCCCGACTTGTCCATCAGGCCGGCAATGTTGGTCAGCAGCATCAGCTTCTCGGCCTTCAACGCCTCGGCGACCTTACCGGCCACCAGGTCTGCGTTGATGTTGTACGACTCGCCGTTGGCGCCGACACCGATTGGCGCAATCACTGGAATGAAGTCGCCCTTGACCAGCAGGTTCAGCAAGTCGGTATTGATCCCCACCACTTCGCCCACATGGCCGATGTCGATGATTTCCGGGGTGGTCATCTCCGGGGTTTGGCGGGTGACGGTGAGCTTCTTCGCACGAATCAGCTCGGCGTCTTTACCGGTCAGGCCGATGGCGCTGCCGCCGTGACGGTTGATCAGGTTGACGATGTCCTTGTTGACCTGGCCGCCGAGGACCATTTCCACAACGTCCATGGTTGCGGCGTCGGTGACGCGCATGCCGTCGACGAAATGACTCTCGATCGACAGACGCTTGAGCAGGTCACCGATTTGCGGGCCGCCGCCGTGAACCACCACCGGGTTGATGCCCACGGCCTTCATCAGCACGATGTCGCGGGCGAAGCCGGTTTTCAGCTCCTCGCTTTCCATCGCGTTGCCGCCGTATTTGATCACCAGTGTCTTGCCGACGTATCGGCGGATATAAGGCAACGCTTCGGACAGGACCTTGGCGGTGTTGGCGGCGGCTTCGCGTTCGAGGGTCATTCAGGGCTCCGGGTGAATCAGAACGGTAGTTGGAGATCAGGTGCAACGCGCTTCAACTGGACTTTGAAAACGTCCTTGATGCGCTGCAATTCAGCCTCGTCATCGGCCTCGAAACGCAGCACCAGCACCGGTGTGGTGTTGGACGCGCGTACCAGGCCCCAGCCTTTGGCATAGTCGACTCGCACGCCGTCAATGGTGGTCAGGTCGGCGCCTGCGCCCCATTGTGCGTCGTGCAGTGCATCAATGATGCTGAATTTGCTCTCTTCGGTCACATGGATATTGATTTCCGGCGTAGAAATATCGTTCGGGAAGGTCGCGAACAGCTCTTCGGCCGAGGATTTTTCCTTGCTGAGGATTTCCAGCAACCGCGCAGCGCTGTAAATGCCGTCGTCGAAACCGAACCAGCGCTCCTTGAAGAAGATGTGCCCGCTCATTTCGCCGGCCAGCAGGGCGCCGGATTGTTTCATTTTCTTTTTGATCAACGAGTGACCGGTCTTCCACATTAACGACCGACCGCCGTATTCCTTGATCAGCGGAATCAGGCGACGGGTGCATTTGACGTCGAAGATGATCTCGGCGCCCGGGTTGCGCGCTACGACGTCGCGGGCGAACAGCATCAGCAGGCGGTCCGGATAGACGATGCTGCCGGTGTTGGTCACCACGCCGACGCGGTCGCCGTCGCCGTCGAAGGCCAGGCCGATGTCGGCGTTGGTTTCCTTGACCTTGGCGATCAGGTCGACGAGGTTTTCAGGCTTGCCCGGGTCCGGGTGGTGGTTCGGGAAGTTGCCGTCAACCTCGCAGAACAGCGGGATGACTTCGCAATTCAGCGCTTCGATCAGCTGCGGGGCAATCACGCCGGCCGCGCCGTTGCCGCAGTCGACGACCACTTTCAGGCGACGGGCCAGCTTGATGTCCTGGACGATTTCGGTGGTGTAGCGCTCGAGGATTTCGACCTGGGTGATGCTGCCCTGGCCGCTGCTCAAGTTGTTGGTCTTGAGGCGGTCGTGCAGGGCCTGGATCTGTTCGTTGGCCAGGGTGTCACCGGCAATGACGATCTTGAAACCGTTGTAGTTCGACGGGTTGTGGCTGCCGGTGAGCATCACACCGGATTTGCCGGCCAGCACGTTGGCGGCGTAGTACAGCGCCGGCGTCGGGACCAGGCCGACATCGCTGACGTGGCAGCCGCTGTCGGCGATGCCTTTGATCAATTGCGCGACCAGCTCCGGACCGGACAAGCGACCGTCGCGACCGACGGACACATTTGGCTCGCCCTGGGCCAGGCTTTGGGAGCCGACGGCGCGGCCAATCCAGTAAGCGGTCTCGGCGTTCAGGAATTCCGGGACGGTGCCGCGGATGTCGTAGGCGCGGAAGATGCTGTCAGGGAACTTGGGTGCAATTTTGGCCGGGGTGTTCATCTGTGGAAATGCTCCATCTCGAAAGTGGCTGGACAGGCCGCCGAGTCATTCGGCGACAGGTTCAAACTGAAGGGTATGACGGCGTTTTCCACAGAGAGTTCGTGGTGTGAAAGGGCCATGACGCCCCTGATGGCAGGGATTTGGCCGGGCAATGCCTTGATTTTCGGTGCTAAACGTTGCAGATGACAATTTGAATTTTGTGGCGAGGGAGCAAGCCCCCCTCGCCACGATGAATGTCTATCAACGGGTACCGGTATGGCCGAAACCGCCAGTGCCGCGCTCGGTTTCAACAAACTCTTCAACCATCTCGAAGTGAGCCTGCACCACCGGCACCAGCACCAGTTGCGCCAGGCGCTCACCGACCGGCATGGTGAATTCGGTCTGGCCACGGTTCCAGCAGGAGACCATCAGCGGGCCCTGGTAGTCGGAGTCGATCAGGCCGACCAGATTGCCCAGCACGATGCCGTGCTTATGGCCCATCCCCGAACGCGGCAGAATCAGCGCCGCCAGGTTCGGGTCACCGATGTAGACCGACAGGCCGGTAGGGATCAGCACGGTTTCACCCGGCTTGATCACGGTGTCCTGCTCCAGCATGGCTCGCAGGTCGAGGCCGGCGGAGCCCGGTGTGGCGTATTGCGGCAGCGGGAATTCGGTACCGATGCGGGGGTCGAGGATCTTGGCTTGCAAAGCGTGCATGTAAATTAAACCTGGTTCAGACGTTCGGCGATAAAAGTGATCAGCTGGCGAGCAATCTTGCTCTTGCTGGTCTGGGCGAAAAGTGTGGCGTGAAGCTCACGATCGATGACGCTGCAGGCGTTTTCTTCGCTGTTGAAGCCAATGCTCGGGTTGGCGACGTCGTTGGCGACGATCAAATCGAGGTTCTTGTCTTTCAACTTGCGTGCAGCGTAATCGAGCAGGTGTTCGGTCTCGGCGGCGAAACCGACACTGAACGGGCGGTCGGGACGGGTGGCGATGCTGGCCAGGATGTCCGGGTTACGCACCATCTGTAGCAACAAGCCGTCGCCGTTCGTAGGATCTTTCTTGAGTTTCTGTGGGGCGACGACTTCCGGGCGGTAGTCCGCGACGGCTGCCGAGGCGATGAACAGGTCGCAAGGGATGGCTGCTTCGCAGGCGGCGAGCATGTCGCGGGCACTGACCACATCGATGCGAGTGACGCGATCCGGGGTCGGCAGGTGCACCGGGCCGGTGATCAGGGTCACGCGGGCGCCGGCTTCCACGGCGGCTTCGGCCAGGGCAAAGCCCATTTTCCCGGAGCTGTGGTTGGTAATGTAGCGCACCGGGTCGATGTTTTCCTGGGTCGGGCCGGCGGTGATCAGCACGTGCTTGCCGGTCAGGGCCTGACGCTGGAAGCAGTCTGCCGCGCACTGAGCCAGCTCAAGGGCTTCGAGCATGCGCCCCAGGCCGACGTCGCCGCAGGCCTGGCTGCCGGAGGCCGGGCCGAAGACCTTGATGTCGCGGCTCTCGAGGGTTTGCAGGTTGGCCTGGGTCGCCGGATCGCGCCACATGGCCTGGTTCATGGCCGGGGCAACGGCGACCACCGCGTCGGTGGCCAGCACCAGCGTGGTCAGCAGGTCATCGGCAATGCCTTGGGCCAGGCGGGCAATCAGATCCGCCGTGGCAGGTGCGATCAGTACCAGGTCGGCCCATTTCGCCAGTTCGATGTGGCCCATGGCCGCTTCGGCCGCAGGGTCCAGCAGGTCCAGGTGGACCGGGTGCCCGGACAGGGCCTGCATGGTCAACGGGGTGATGAACTCTGCGCCGCCACGGGTCATGACCACGCGCACTTCGGCGCCCTGGTCGATCAGGCGGCGAACCAGGTCGGCGCTCTTGTAGGCAGCGATACCGCCGCCGACGCCCAGAACAATGCGTTTCCGATACAGCCGCTGCATAGGCCTGCCTTTCAATTCGTTGGTGACATACGTGGCGAAACCCCCTCCCCAGGGTGAATTCGCCCGCAAAAAAGATGGGCTACGATATCACAGCGACCGCTACGGAACAGCGGCGCCCACAGACAGGGAGGTGTTATGAGTATTCGCGATTGGCCGGCGGCGGAACGACCGCGGGAGAGGTTGCTTGAACAGGGCTCGGGAAGCCTTTCGGACGCTGAATTGCTGGCGATATTTTTAAGGACGGGCGTGGTCGGTAAAAGCGCCGTGGATTTGGCACGACACCTGTTGAATCAGTTTGGCAGCCTGCGTTTGCTGCTTGAGGCCGATCAGGAAGCATTCAGCAAGCAGTTGGGGCTGGGTCCGGCGAAATTTGCACAGTTGCAGGCTGCGCAAGAAATGAGCAGGCGCCACCTGGCCGAGCGGGCGCGTCAGAAGCCGGCACTTGAGAGTCCGCAAGCGGTTCGCGACTACCTGAAATCAATGCTGCGCCACGAGCCACACGAGGTGTTTGGTTGCCTGTTTCTCGATTCCAGGCATCAGGTACTGGCGTTTGAGACGCTGTTTCGCGGCTCCATTGACAACACCAGCGTTCATCCGCGAGAGGTGGTCAAGCGCGCCTTGGCCAACAACGCAGCGGCATTGATCCTGTGTCACAACCATCCTTCGGGCAACAGTAACCCCAGTCAGTCCGACCGGGTGCTGACCAAGCGTCTGCAAGAGGCGCTGGAGTTGATTGATGTGCGGGTGCTCGACCATTTCATCATTGGCGATGGCGATCCGCTGTCGATGGCTGAGTATGGGTGGATGTAGATCCGGAAGGAGAATGCAAAATCCTGTGGGAGCGGGCTTGCCCTCGATGACGGCGGTACATTCAGCACAAATGTTGACTGAAAGTCCGCTATCGCGGGCAAGCCCGCTCCCACAGATTTTGTGTTGTGTCTGATTATTTGAGGTTGACCTTTGAGTAGTCCTGCCGCCCGAACGGGCTGACCGAATACCCCTCGACATCCTTGCGCGTCAGTGCGAAGGCCGTCGGGTGGGCCAGGGGCAACCACAGCGCCTGTTGCTGGATCTGCGTCTGCGCCTGTTCGTAGAGCTTGGTGCGCACGCCTTGCTCGCCGGTGGTCTTGCCGGCGCTGATCAGCTTGTCCAGGTCCGCATTGCAGTAGCGGGCGAAGTTGGTGCCGGACTTGACCGCGGCGCAGGAAAACTGCGGCGTGAGGAAGTTGTCCGGGTCGCCGTTGTCACCGGCCCAGCCCATGAACAGCAAGTCGTGTTCACCGGCCTTGGCGCGGCGGATCAGCTCGCCCCATTCGATCACGCGGATTTCGGCCTGAATGCCGATTTCCGCCAGGTCGGATTGCAGCAGTTGAGCGCCGAGGCTCGGGTTGGGGTTGAGGAGACTGCCGGAAGGGCGGGTCCAGATGGTGGTCTGGAAGCCTTCCTTGAGCCCGGCCTTGGCCATCAGCGCCTTGGCCTTCTCGACGTCATGCGGATACCCCGGAAGGCTTTTCGCATAGCTCCAGGTGTTCGGCGGATACGGACCATTGGCCGCTTCGGCGGTGTCTTCGAACACGGCTTTGATGTAATTGGCCTTGTCGAAGGCAAGGTTGATGGCCTGACGCACTTCTGGCTTGTCCAGCGGTGGGTGCTGGCTGTTGATGCCGACGAATGCGGTCATGAACGCGTCAGTCTTTTCGACTTTCAGGGTCGGCTCTTTCAGCGCTTCCTGTACGTCCAGGGGCTTGGGCGACAGGGCGATCTGGCATTCATTGCGACGCAATTTCTGCAAGCGGACGTTGGCGTCCGGCGTGATGGCAAAGATCAGCGGATCGACAGAGGGTTTGCCGGCGAAGTAGTCGGGGTTGGCTTTATAGCGAACCGAAGCATCCTTCTGGAAGCGCGTGAATACGAACGGCCCTGTGCCGATCGGCTGGCTGTTGAGTTTTTCAGGCGTGCCGGCCTTCATCAGCTTGTCGGCGTACTCGGCCGAATAGATCGAGGCGAAGCCCATGCTCAGGGTCGCCAGGAAGGTCGAATCCGCGTGGTCGAGGGTGAAGCGCACGGTCTGTGGATCGAGGGCGTCGATTTTCTTGATCAGCGCCGGCAACTGCATCGATTGCGCATGCGGGAAGCCGCTCTGGGCGACTTTGTGCCACGCATTGGCCGGGTCGAGCATGCGGTCGAAGCTGAAAATCACGTCTTCGGCGTTCAGGTCGCGTGTTGGGGTGAAGTACTCGGTGCGATGGAATTTTACCTGCGGGTGCAACTTGAAGACGTAGATCAGGCCGTCGGGGCTGACTTCCCAACTGTCGGCGAGACTGGCGACCACTTTGCCGCTGGCCGTGTCGAAATCCACCAGGCGGTTCATCAGCACGTCGGCCGAAGCGTTGGTGGTGGTCAACGAGTTGTACTGCACCACATCGAACCCTTCAGGGCTGGCCTCGGTGCAGACGCTCAGGGCGGCGGCAAAGGCTTGTGGACTCAGCAGAAGCGGGGCGAGCAATAGCGGTAGGGCAGCGAGGCGCATGGTCGGCTTCCTTTACAGATCGAAGGCCCATCTGCAAGTGCAGTCTGGAAAAGCCTTACCCTAGTGGGCTCTTTTGCAAATGACTATCCCCTTTTTCATTTTGAGAGGACTATAGGCGACTGATTTTGCTGTGCAGCGGTTGAGAAACCCCCTTGGTTGGTCCAATGCCCGATTCTCTGCGACGAGCGGTCGCCATCGGCGATAGCCTTTGTCCAAAGCGCTCGGAGCCCGGAAAACGGGGATTTTGTGAATTCAACGCACACTGAATGTTGTTGCTCTCCAGTCTTTCTGGTATAAAGCAGCGCTCTTTTCTAGGGGCCCGGTTCCTTCACTGTAGGTGTAGCCGGTAAGACCTCTAAAGAAACGCGGCGCCTGGCGCCAAATGACTGAGAGATTAAGCGGCCAACCCATGCCGGGTTGGGCATGTGGTTTTAGAGGGCTGAGGCATGTCTAGAGTATGTCAAGTTACCGGTAAGGGTCCGGTAACCGGGAATAACATTTCCCACGCAAACAACAAAACCCGTCGTCGTTTCCTGCCGAACCTGCAGCATCACCGCTTCTGGGTTGAAGAAGAGAAACGTTTTGTGCGTCTGCGCGTATCTGCCAAAGGCATGCGTATCATCGACAAGCGTGGCATCACTGTCGTGCTGGCCGAACTTCGCCGCGATGGCAAGGTTTAAGGGAGCTAATCATGCGTGAATTGATTCGTTTGATTTCGAGCGCCGGTACTGGTCACTTCTACACTACCGACAAGAACAAGCGTACTACCCCGGACAAAATCGAGATCAAGAAATATGATCCGGTTGTTCGCAAGCACGTGATCTACAAAGAAGGCAAAATCAAGTAATTGATTTTTCTCTCTTACGAAAAAGGCCCGTATCGCGAGATACGGGCCTTTTTTGTTACGCGGGAATCGGGTGCCTTGTCAGCGCCGAAACGGATCAGCCGCAGTTGATGCTGACGATTATCCTGTCGGCATCGGTGTGCAGGTTGATGCGTTGCGGGCGCAGGTCCCAGCTCGAAGGGTACTTCGGTCCAGTGGCTCGCACTGGCGCGCCATTGGCCAGGGCGCGAACCTCTTCAAGCAGTTCCGGTGTGCATTTCTGGCCGATGGTGTATTGGGCGATGGCGAGATCGCATTGATCGGGTAAGACTGGCATGTTGCCTCCTTGCATGACTGTTGGTTGGGCGCCCACGTCGTCGGAAGCTGCACGTCCTGTGCGTTACCGGCCCGACAAAATGAAATACGGGGCACCTGTCAGCAAGTCTTACCCGGTGCCGCTGCCCGGGGCCAGCGGCAGAATGTCAGCGACTGTTTCGAGGTGGGCTCAAGACTTCTGTTCAAACGCTACGTAGATCTTGCGGCACGGCTCCAGCACTTCCCAGGTGCCGCGAAAACCTGCCGGGATCACAAAGCGATCGCCTGCGCGCAGGGTCTTGGCATTGCCGTCGCTGTCACGCAGCACCGAAACTCCCTGTTGGATCTCGCAGTACTCGTGCTCGGTGAAATTCACCGTCCACTGTCCGACTTCACTTTCCCACACGCCAGCATTCAACTGACCGCAAGGGCTGTTGTAGTGGTTGTACACCGCTTGTTCCGGGTCGCCCTTGAGCACTTTGGCCGGATCCGGGCGGTAGCGCTCGGCGGCGGTGGTGGCCTGGCTGAAGTCGACGACGTTCTGGATGTTCATTGTTGTTATCTCCCCGTGATTGCGGCGCGTTTGGTTGATGAGCCCAAAGTCTATGTTTATTAAAATGAACATCGCAAGGCCGTTTGCCGGCGTTATGTCAAATATATTGAAACTTCATGTGCGGCTGGTTTAGGGTGGTGGATGCCTTCGGCCGAAAAGCAGGCTGGCCGGGCAGAATTCCTGACAGCGCCCGCGAAGAACGCGGGTGTCGTATCAATAAGAGGAGGACACTCGCATGACCACCCTGACCCGTGCCGACTGGGAACAACGTGCCCGCGATCTGAAAATCGAAGGCCGCGCCTATATCAATGGCGAATACACCGACGCCGTTTCCGCCGAGACCTTCGAGTGCATCAGTCCGGTCGATGGCCGTCTGCTGGGCAGGATTGCCAGCTGTGACGCCGCCGATGCCCAGCGCGCTGTGGAAAACGCCCGCGCCACGTTCAATTCCGGTGTCTGGTCGCGCCTGGCGCCGACCAAGCGTAAAGCCACCATGATCCGTTTCGCCGGCCTGCTCAAACAGCACGCCGAAGAGCTGGCGCTGCTTGAAACCCTGGACATGGGCAAGCCGATCAGCGACTCCCTGTACATCGACGTCCCTGGCGCGGCGCAAGCCCTGAGCTGGAGCGGCGAAGCCATCGACAAGATCTACGACGAAGTCGCCGCCACCCCGCACGACCAGTTGGGTCTGGTGACCCGTGAGCCGGTCGGCGTGGTCGGGGCCATCGTGCCGTGGAACTTCCCGCTGATGATGGCGTGCTGGAAACTGGGCCCGGCGCTGTCCACCGGTAACTCGGTGATCCTCAAACCGTCGGAAAAATCGCCACTGACTGCCATCCGCATCGCTGCCCTGGCCGTCGAAGCCGGCATTCCGAAAGGCGTGCTGAACGTGCTGCCAGGTTACGGCCACACCGTCGGCAAGGCTCTGGCCCTGCACAACGACGTCGACACCCTGGTGTTCACCGGCTCTACCAAAATCGCCAAGCAACTGCTGATCTACTCCGGCGAGTCGAACATGAAGCGCGTCTGGCTCGAAGCCGGCGGCAAGAGCCCGAACATCGTTTTCGCCGATGCGCCGAACCTGCAGGAAGCTGCCGAAGCCGCTGCTGGCGCCATCGCCTTCAACCAGGGCGAAGTCTGCACCGCCGGTTCGCGTCTGCTGGTGGAGCGTTCGATCAAGGATAAATTCCTGCCGCTGGTGATCGAGGCGCTGAAAACCTGGAAGCCGGGCAACCCGCTGGATCCGGAGACCAATGTTGGCGCGCTGGTCGATACCCAGCAGATGAACACCGTGCTGTCCTACATCGAGTCCGGCCATGCCGACGGCGCCAAGCTGGTGGCCGGTGGTAAGCGTACCCTCCAGGAAACTGGCGGCACTTACGTTGAGCCGACGATTTTCGACGGCGTGAGCAATGCGATGAAAATCGCCCAGGAAGAAATCTTCGGCCCGGTACTGTCGGTCATCGCATTCGACAGCGCCGAAGAGGCCATCGCGATCGCCAACGACACGCCGTACGGCCTGGCCGCTGCGGTCTGGACTGCCGACATTTCCAAGGCTCACCTCACCGCCCGCGCACTGCGTGCCGGTAGCGTGTGGGTCAACCAGTACGATGGCGGCGACATGACCGCTCCGTTCGGTGGCTTCAAACAGTCCGGCAACGGTCGCGACAAGTCCCTGCACGCGTTCGACAAGTACACCGAGCTGAAGGCGACCTGGATCAAGCTGTAAGCTCGTTCGGGAGGCCTGCCGGATAGCAGGCCTCCCGAACGACGCAGATCCCTTGTGGGAGCGGGCTTGCTCGCGAAGGCGGTGTATCAGCCAACCTTGATGTTGGACGTGATGGCCTCTTCGCGAGCAAGCCCGCTCCCACATTTGTTTTGTGTGTCCTGCAGAAAAAATCAATCCACAGGAGCGTGGAGCATGCGTTGGGCGACTTATTTCGCCGTATTGGCATCTGTCCTGAGTGTCGGCCTGGCCCTGGGCGTCAGCATGCCGCTGGTGTCGTTTCGCCTGGAGAGCTGGGGCTACGGCTCGTTTGCCATTGGCGTCATGGCCGCGATGCCGGCCATTGGCGTCTTGGTGGGCGCGAAAATCTCCAGCCATCTGGCGGCGCGATTCGGCACGGCCAATCTGATGCGCCTGTGCCTGTGGGCCGGGGCGGTTTCGATCGGATTGCTGGCGCTGTTGCCGAGTTATCCGGTCTGGTTGGTGCTGCGGTTGATGATCGGGGTGATCCTGACCCTCGTCTTCATCATCGGTGAAAGCTGGATCAATCAATTGGTGGTCGAGGAGTGGCGCGGGCGGCTGGTGGCGCTGTATGGCAGCAGCTATGCGCTGAGTCAGCTGGCAGGCCCGGTGTTGCTGGGCTTTATCGGTACCGAACACGATTATGGCTTTTGGGTGGGCGTCAGTTTGCTGATGGCGGCTCCGTTCCTGTTGCTGGGCCGCAGTGGTGCACCGAGCAGCGAAGCCAGCAGCGTGACCTTGAGTGATTTGCTCGCTTTCTGTCGTGGCCTGCCGGCGATTGCCTGGGCGGTGTCGCTGTTCGCTGCGTTCGAGGCGATGATTCTGACCCTATTGCCGGTTTATTGCCTGCGCCAGGGCTTCACCACGGAGATTGCCCTGGCGATGGTCAGTACGGTGGTGGTCGGCGATGCGGTGCTGCAATTGCCCATTGGTGCGCTGGCCGATCGCTTGTCGCGCCGGGCGTTGTTCACCGGCTGCGCCATCGTCTTGCTGGTGTCTAGCCTGGCGATTCCGATGCTGATCGATACGCTGCTGATCTGGCCGCTGTGGGTCCTGTTTGGCGCCAGTGCCGGGGGTTTGTTCACCTTGTCACTGATCCTGATCGGCGAGCGTTATCGCGACGATGCGCTGGTGCGGGCCAACGCACACATCGCCCAGCTGTGGGGCATCGGTTGTCTGGTTGGGCCGCTGTTGGCGGGCGCCGGCAGCCAGTGGATCAGTGGCCATGCGTTGCCGTTGCTGATGGCGGTCGGGGCCTTGGGCGTGTTGATCGTGGTGTCGCGGCAGGGGGCGTTTGGTGCGGTGCAACCGGCTTAGCTGATATTACAAAATCTGTGGCGAGGGGGCTTGCCCCCGTTGCGCTGCGAAGCAGTGCCAAGCCCCCTCGCCACAAGAGTTCCGCCAGGCAGCAGCTACAACATCCGCTCCAGCCCAACCGTGTCGCTCAGCCAGGCATTGAAACGACGCCACCAGCTCCCTGGCTCTTTGGTCAGGGTGTGCATTTTTCCGTCGTCTTCCGTGCTCCAGACAATCTGACCGTTTTCCAGCTCCACTTGATAGCTCAGGGCTGGCGCCATGCCCTGCAGCGCCAGTTCGCGGACCCGTGCAGCCAATTCCGGACTGTCCACCAGCACGCCGACCTCGGTGTTCCACAGCACTGAGCGCGGATCGAAATTGAACGAGCCGATAAAGGATTTTTGCTGGTCGAAGATCATCGCCTTGCTGTGCAGGCTGGAATCAGAGCCGCGATAAGAGCTGCTGGAAAACAGGTGCGGCCCGCTACCGCTGCCGCCTCCCTCGCCGGGTTGGCGACGCAATTCGTACAGCTTCACGCCGTGTTCCAGCAATGCCCTGCGATAGGGTGCGTAACCACCGTGAACCGCGGGAACGTCTGTGGCTTCCAGTGAATTGGTCAGCAAACTCACTGAAACGCCGGCATCGGCGCGCCCGGTCAGGTACACCAACCCCGGTTGGCCAGGCACGAAATAAGCCGAAATCATGATCAGCTCTTTGCGGACGCCGTCGAGTTCAGGCGCCAATTGCGTGGTCAGCAGCAACTGCGGATCGGGCTCGCCCTTGGCCAGTACCTTGCTCGGCGCATCCCACAATGCCTGGTTCCAGGCCCAGATCAGTTCGCGGCGCCAGATGTCCAGGCGCGGATGGGTGGTGAAGGTCATCAAGTGTTTGTAGAGCGCATGATTCTGTTTGCGCGTTTCCGCCAGGGACTCTTCCAGTCGGGTGCGGGTGTTTTCCAGGTCGCGGGGGGTGGGTTTGCTCGACAGGAATTCGTCGATCGGCTTGCTCAGGGCGCTGTTCCAGTATTGGTCGAAACTGTGCCCCAGTTGCTCGGCAACCGGGCCGACACCGAGCAGGTCGATGTCAGTGAAATTCATGTTGGGCTGGGCATCGTAATACTCATCCCCCAGATTTCGCCCGCCGACGATGGCCATGCTGCTGTCGGCCAGCCACAACTTGTTATGCATGCGTCGATGCTGTTGCGACAGGTTGAGCAGTCGGCCTACGGTACGTGTCACCCCCGTACTGCGGCCCAGGTTCAGCGGATTGAACACGCGGATCTGGATCTGCGGGTGCGCGGCGAGGGTGGCAATGACGCGGTCCAGGCCGTCGCTGGTCGTGTCATCAAGCAGTACCCGCACCCGCACGCCCCGGTCGGCGGCCTTGAGCAATTCCTCGATCAACATGCGCGTGCTGATGCCGTCGTGCACGATGTAATACTGCAAGTCGAGGCTGCTTTGGGCGTTGCGGATCAATTCGGCACGGGCGGTGAAGGCCTCGGTGCTGTCCGATAGCAGGCGAAAGCCCGACTGGCCCTTGTAAGGCGCGGCCTGCGCCTGGACCGAGCGGCCGAATGCGGAGTCTGAAGCCGGCAGCGCCTGGCTCGGTACACGCTGTACGTCGAGGCTGGCGCAACCGCCCAGGAACGAGGCGAGTAGCACAAGAGCAAGCAGGGGCTGTCTGACTCTCACGTAGGGTCGTTCCGTTTGGCGGCATAGTCAGGCATATGGACGCTGAATCCAGAATAAAAGTCAGTCGCTGAGCTGATCGGTTTCCGCCAGCAGTTTGATCGCTGTCGCACCGACCTTGCGCACCGCCTCTTCGATCTGCGGTGTTGGCTTGGCAGCGTAGTTCATGCGCAGGCAATTGCGGTATTTGCCGGAGGCGGAAAAAATACTGCCCACGGCAATCTGTACGCCCTGGTCGTGCAAGGCGCGATTCAGTTTCAGGGTGTCGAAGCCTTCCGGCAGTTCAACCCACAGCATGAAGCTGCCCTGTGGGCGACTGGCGCGGGTGCCGGTCGGGAAATAGCGGGTTACCCAGTCGATCATCATGTCGCGATTGCGCTGGTATTGTGTGCGCATCCGCCGCAAGTGCGGTTCGAAATGGCCGCCCTTGAGAAATTCGGCGATGGCGATCTGCGGTTGTGGCGCGGTAGAGCCGGTGCTGATGTATTTCATGTGCAGCACCCGCTCCAGATAGCGGCCGGGCGCGACCCAGCCGATGCGCAGGCCCGGCGCCAGGGTCTTGGAAAACGAACTGCACAACAGGACGCGACCGTCCTCGTCGAAGGACTTGATCGTGCGCGGGCGTGGATAGGTGTAAGCCAGTTCGCCATACACATCGTCCTCGATGATCGCCACGTCAAACCGCTGCGCAAGCGTCAACAACGCGCGTTTTCGTGACTCGGGCATGATGTAGCCCAGCGGGTTGTTGCAGTTGGGGGTCAGCTGTATGACCTTGATCGGCCACTGCTCCAGGGCCAGTTCCAGCGCTTCGAGGCTGATGCCGGTCAGTGGATCGGTGGGGATTTCCAATGCCTTCATGCCCAGGCCCTTGAGGGTCTGCATCGCACCGTGAAAGCTCGGCGAGTCCACCGCCACAATGTCTCCCGGTTCGCAGATCGCGCGAATGCTGGTGGACAGCGCTTCGTGGCAACCGGTGGTCACTACCAGGTCGCTGGCGCCCAACTGGCAGCCGGAATCGAGCATCAGGCGGGCGATCTGTTCGCGCAGTTCGAGGTTGCCGTGGATGTTGTCGTAATACAGACCGGGCATGTCCTGCCGCCGGCTGATCCGCGCCAGGTCGCGCAACAGGGGTTTCATGGTTGGACTGGTGATGTCCGGCATGCCGCGGCCCAGTTGCACCACGTCTTTGCGCGGCACGGCGCGAATCAACTCCAGCACCTGATCCCATTGGGAGATGTCCACCGGCCGTTGGGCCGGGCGGCCGACTGCCGGTAAATCCGGCAGTTCGCGGCTGGCCGGGACGAAGTACCCTGACTTGGGACGTGGCGTGGCCAGCCCGCTGTCTTCCAGCACCCGATAGGCCTGCTGCACCGTGCTCAGGCTGACGCCATGCTCGACGCTCAGCGCCCGTACCGAGGGCAGCCGGTCACCGGGGCGATAGAAGCCCTGTTCGATACGCGTGCCGAGCAGTTCGGCCAGGTTGACGTAAAGGGTCATGGTGCAGCCTCGATAGGGGTGATTCGGTTAACCAGTACAGATCAGGCGAAAAATCGGGATTCAGTGGCAGAATCGGCAAAACTGTATGGAGTT
The DNA here is from genome assembly GCF_000282295.1 of Pseudomonas sp. GM33. Classification (NCBI taxonomy): domain Bacteria; kingdom Pseudomonadati; phylum Pseudomonadota; class Gammaproteobacteria; order Pseudomonadales; family Pseudomonadaceae; genus Pseudomonas; species Pseudomonas sp. GM33. Next base: position 18,112 of record NZ_AKJO01000088.1, on the reverse strand, counting down.
AATACAGTTGCTTTGAATCTGTAATGCTTTTTCGCGCCCGCGCATCATGGAACCTCTGGCTACCCAAGTAAACAGGAGCATCCAAGATGAACGGTTTGAGCGATGTGCGGCTGACATTACACAGTCAGGAACTGGCGACAGGGCAGAACAACGGCGCGCGGGAGGCGGGCATGCACAATGCGTTGTCCGGCCAGAGTCGTTGGGATCAGTTCTGGCGCCGGCTGCACACGCGCAAGGCGTTGCTGGCGCTGACACCGGATCAGCTCAAGGATGTCGGACTGACGCGGGAGCAGGCGCTGGAGGAGGGGCTGAAGCCTTTCTGGCGGATCTGAGCTTTGCAGTGTTCTTCAGGGCCTCATCGCGAGCAAGCTCGCTCCCACAAGGAGCGGTGGTGAACACAAATCTTGTGAACACCGCCAAACACTGTGGGAGCGAGCTTGCTCGCGATGGCGCCGGTACAGGCCCCGCCAAACCTTCAGACCAACTCTTTCAGCCGATGCCACAACATCCCCAACGCGAGCAACGGCGAGCGCAAATGCTTGCCGCCGGGGAAGGTGATGTGCGGCACTCGGGCGAACAGATCGAAGCCGCCGCTGTGCTGGCCGCTGATGGCTTCGGCCAGCAGCTTGCCGGCCAGGTGCGTGGCATTCACGCCATGACCGGAATAGGCCTGGGCGTAATACACATTCGGCTGGTCCTTGAGCCGGCCGATCTGCGGCAGGCGGTTGGCGCCGATGCCGATCATGCCGCCCCATTGATAATCGATCTTCACTGCGCTCAGCTGCGGGAAAACCTCGAGCATTTTCGGGCGCATGTACGCGGCAATGTCTTTCGGGTCGCGGCCGGAGTAATGGCAAGCGCCACCAAACAGCAGGCGGCGGTCCGCCGAGAGCCGGTAGTAGTCCAGCGCCACCCGTTGGTCACAGACCGCCATGTTCTGCGGCAGCAGGGCGTGGGCCTGTTCCTCGCTCAGTGGTTCGGTGGCAATGATGTAGCTGCCGGCGGGCAGGACTTTACCGCTGAGTTCCGGATTGAGGTTGTTGAGATAGGCGTTGCAGCCCAGCACCAGGGTCTTGGCGCGCACCGAGCCCTCGGCGGTATGGACCTTGACCTCGGGGCCATAGTCGATGCGGGTCACGGCCGACCGCTCAAACAGTCGGACTCCCAGTCGTTGCGCCGCCGCTGCTTCACCCAGAACCAGGTTCAGTGGGTGCAGGTGCCCCGAGCCCATATCGATCAGGCCGCCGACGTACCGTGTGGAACCGACCACGGTGTGCATCTCATGGGCTTGCAGCAAACGGGTCTCGTAGCGATATCCGAGGCTACGCAGTTCTTCGGCATCCTCGGCGAACCCTTCAAGGTCGCGTGGCTTGTTGGCGAGGTCGCAGTAACCCCAGGTCAGGTCGCAGGGGATCTGGAAGCGCTCGACCCGTTGCCGGACGATTTCCACGGCTTCCAGGCCCATGAGTTTCATTTGCCGCACGCCTTCGGCGCCGAGGACATTGGTGAACTGGTCCAGGCCGTGGCCGACGCCACGAATGAGTTGCCCGCCATTGCGTCCACTGGCGCCCCAACCCATTCTGTGGGCTTCAAGCAACACTACGCTGAGGCCGCGTTCGGCCAGCTCAAGCGCCGTGTTCAACCCCGAAAACCCGCCGCCCACCACGCAGACATCGGCCAGCAATTCGCCTTTGAGCACCGGGAGTTCGGGCTGCGGCAGGCTGGTGGCGGCGTAGTAGGACGTGGTGTGGTTCAGAGCAGGCTGTTGAGCACGTGGGGTCATGTGCGTGTTCCTGGTTCTTGTGTTTAGAAAATTCGACGGAGCATAAGCCGGACCTTCCCGGACGGGCAACATTGGTCGGCTGGTGCTGTCTGGATCGGGGCTTTTGCGTCAGAATCGCGCTCTATTCCGCTTTGGGTCACCGCTGCAATGAGCTGCAACAGCCAGACAATCCGCACATTGCGCCAACAGATTCCCTCATTCGAGTGCGTGCCCGGCTGCCATGACTGCTGCGGGCCGGTGACCACCTCGCCGGAAGAAATGTCGCGCCTGCCGCGCAAGACGCGCGCCGAGCAGGATGCCGCCATGGAAGAGCTCAACTGTGTGCATCTGGGGCCCAATGGCTGCACTGTGTATGACGAACGGCCGCTGATCTGCCGGTTGTTCGGTACCACCAAGACCTTGCCATGCCCGAATGGGCGCGGGCCGGTGGAGTTGATTCATCCGCGGGTGGAGAAACAGGTGTTCGAGTATATGGCCAGTACACGGCAGGTGTTGGTCTAGATAGATCGAGTCGCTGCCTTCGCGAGCAAGCCCGCTCCCACATTGGATCTTCAGTCAACACAAAGTTTATGTTCGACACGGATTAACTGTGGGAGCGGGCTTGCTCGCGAAAGCGGCTGAACAGGCACCGCCAATCTCAATCCGGAATCGGCAAAGTCAAACTCTCCTTCACCTCTTCCATCACGATATAGCTCTTGGATTCCCGCACATGGGGCAGCTTGAGCAGGATGTCGCCCAGCAATTTGCGGTACGAAGCCATCTCGGAAATCCGCGCCTTCACCAGGTAGTCGAAATCCCCTGACACCAGATGACACTCCAGTACATGGGGCAATTTCAGCACCGCGCGTCGGAACTCTTCGAACGTATCGCCGGATTTGTAATCCAGGCTGATCTCGACGAACACCAGCAGACTACCCTTCAGGTGTTGCGGATTGAGCCTGGCGTTGTAGCCCATGATGATCCCCTCGCGCTCCAGACGCCGGACCCGCTCAGTACAGGGCGTGGTCGAGAGCCCGACCTTCTCCCCCAGCTCGGTAAAGGAAATCCGCCCGTCCGCTTGCAGGATCCGCAGGATGTTGCGGTCGATCTTGTCCAGCTCACGTTTGGTCTGAGTGTTGGTACGCATAGGGGATGCGCCTCCGTGAAAAGGGTTTTTGCCGAGAATTGTCGCCAAATATAGGCGCTTATATAGTGAAATGCACTGGCAAATCTTTTTTACACTGCGCGCATCTAAAGCTCTGAACAACAAACGTCAGCGGTTAGCCGCGATGAGGGATATGAAAATGCGCGTCATGGTCTTGGGCAGCGGCGTCATCGGTACCACCAGTGCTTATTATCTGGCCCGTGCCGGGTTTGAAGTGGTGGTCGTCGACCGGCAGCCGGCTGCTGCCATGGAGACCAGTTTCGCCAACGCCGGGCAGGTCTCGCCGGGTTATGCCTCGCCGTGGGCCGCACCGGGTGTGCCGCTCAAGGCCATCAAGTGGCTGTTGCAGCGCCATGCGCCCCTGGCAATCAAGGCCACTGCCGACATCGACCAGTACCTGTGGATGGCACAGATGCTGCGCAATTGCACCGCCAGCCGTTACGCGGTGAACAAGGAGCGTATGGTCCGTCTGTCCGAGTACAGCCGTGACTGCCTCGATGAACTGCGTGCCGAAACCGGCATCGCCTACGAAGGCCGCAGCCTCGGCACCACCCAACTGTTCCGCACCCAGGCTCAACTGGACGGCGCCGCGAAAGACATCGCCGTGCTGAAAGAGTCCGGCGTGCCGTTCGAACTGCTCGACCGTGAAGGCATTGCCCGCGTTGAGCCGGCGCTGGCCAGCGTGACTGACATCCTCGCCGGTGCCCTGCGCCTGCCGAACGATCAGACTGGTGACTGCCAGATGTTCACCACCAAGCTCGCAGAAATGGCCGCGAACCTCGGTGTGCAATTCCGTTTCGGCCAGGACATTCAGCGTCTGGACTTCGCCGGTGACCGCATCAATGGCGTGTGGATCGATGGCAAGCTGGAAACCGCCGACCGCTACGTACTGGCCCTGGGCAGCTACTCGCCACAACTGCTCAAGCCGCTGGGGATCAAGGCGCCGGTGTACCCGCTCAAGGGCTACTCCCTGACTGTGCCGATCACCAACTCGGCGATGGCCCCGACCTCGACCATTCTCGACGAGACCTACAAGGTCGCGATCACCCGTTTCGACAACCGCATCCGCGTTGGCGGCATGGCTGAAATCGCCGGTTTTGACCTGTCGCTGAACCCGCGTCGCCGCGAAACCCTGGAGATGATCGTCAACGATCTTTATCCTCAGGGCGGCGATCTGGCCCAGGCCAGCTTCTGGACCGGTCTGCGTCCGACCACTCCGGACGGCACGCCGATCGTTGGCGCCACCCCGTTCAAGAACCTGTTCCTGAACACCGGTCACGGCACGCTCGGCTGGACCATGGCTTGCGGTTCCGGCCGTTTGCTGGCCGACCTGATGGCGAAGAAAAAGCCGCAGATCAGCGCCGAAGGCCTCGATATTTCCCGTTATGGCAACAAAACCCAGGAGTCTGCAAAGCATGTCAGTCCAGCGCCAGCTCACCAATGAGCGCATGAGTCAGATCGTCACCCATAACGGCACGGTTTACCTGGCCGGACAGGTAGGCGACGACATGAACGCCGGGATTGAACAGCAGACCCGTGAAACCCTCGCCAACATCGAGCGCTTGCTCGATCTGGCCGGCACCGACAAGCACAACCTGCTGTCGGTGACGATTTACCTGAAAGACATCGATGCGCATTTCGAAGGCATGAACGCGGTATGGGACAACTGGCTGCCAAAAGGCGTTGCCCCGGCCCGTGCCACCGTTGAAGCGAAATTGTGCGAACCGGAAATCCTGGTCGAGCTGTCAGTTGTAGCCGCTCTGCCATAAGCCTGTCAGAAAAGATCCCTCTCCCGGTGCTGTTGGTGGTTCACGCTGTCAGCCAGCGCCGGTTTTTCTTCCCGATAACCCGACCAGAAGTGTGCCGCCATGCGTCCTGCCCGTGCCCTGATCGACCTTCAAGCCCTGCGCAACAACTACCGAATCGCCCGCGAACTCACGGGGGCCAAGGCCCTCGCGGTGATCAAGGCCGATGCCTATGGCCATGGCGCGGTGCGTTGCGCCCAGGCGCTGGAAGCCGAGGCGGACGGGTTTGCCGTGGCCTGCATCGAAGAGGCGCTGGAGCTGCGGGCGGCGGGCATTCGTGCTCCTGTCCTGCTGCTGGAAGGTTTTTTCGAAGCCGATGAGCTGGCGCTGATCGTCGAGCATGATTTCTGGTGCGTGGTGCATTCGCTGTGGCAACTCGAAGCCATCGAGAAAGCGGCGTTGAGCAAGCCGATCACCGTGTGGCTGAAACTCGATTCGGGCATGCACCGCGTCGGGCTGCACCCGGCGGATTATCAGGCCGCCTATCAACGGCTGCTGGCCAGCGGCAAGGTCGCAAAGGTCGTGCTGATGAGCCACTTTGCGCGTGCCGATGAACTGCACGAACAGGCCAGTGCCGATCAGGTGGCGGTATTTGAAGCTGCGCGCAAGGGCTTGTCCGCCGAGGTCAGCCTGCGCAACTCGCCGGCGGTGCTCGGTTGGCCGCAGATTCCGAGCGATTGGGTACGTCCCGGCATCATGCTCTATGGCGCCACGCCGTTCGAAGAGGCCCACGAAGTGGCATCCCGCCTGCAACCGGTCATGACCCTGGAGTCGAAAGTCATCAGTGTCCGCGAACTGCCGGCTGGCGAGCCAGTCGGTTACGGCGCCAGATTTATCACGCCTAAACCGATGCGCATTGGTGTGGTGGCCATGGGTTACGCCGACGGCTACCCGCGTCTGGCACCGACCGGCACCCCCGTGCTGGTTGCCGGGCAGCGCAGCCAGTTGATCGGCCGGGTGTCGATGGACATGCTCTGCATCGACCTGACCGATGTACCGCAGGCCGGTCTCGGTTCGACCGTCGAGTTGTGGGGCAAAAACATCCTTGCCAGCGATGTAGCCATGGCAGCCGGGACGATTCCGTACCAGATTTTCTGCAACCTGCGCCGGGTGCCACTGCTCTATTCCGGGGCTTAGTGCGCAAGGCTCCAGACCGGAAGTCGCCTCGCTGAGCAGGATTCAGGTCAAGGTGTTGTAAATACTGAACGCTGTCGCCATGATAACGTCCACTATTCCAATAATCTTGAATCCTGGAGGCGCAAGCTTTGGACGTCGGTGAACGACTGCAATCCATCCGTAGGCTCAAAGGCCTTTCCCAGCGTGAGCTCGCCAAAAGGGCGGGCGTCACCAACAGCACCATTTCGATGATCGAAAAGAACAGCGTGAGCCCTTCGATCAGTTCGTTGCGCAAGGTGTTGGGCGGGATTCCCATGTCCATGGTCGAGTTCTTTTCCGAAGAAATCCTGCAGGAAAAGCCGACCCAGATCGTCTACAAGGCCAATGAGCTGATCGATATTTCCGATGGCGCCGTGACCATGAAACTGGTCGGCCGGGCGCACCCGAGCCGGGCTATCGCATTCCTCAATGAAATCTATCCGCCAGGCGCCGACACCGGTGACGAGATGCTCACCCATGAGGGTGAGGAAACCGGCATCCTGGTCGAAGGAAAACTGGAACTGGTGGTCGGTCTCGAAACTTTTGTCCTCGAAGCCGGTGATAGCTACTACTTTGAAAGTACCAAGCCACACCGTTTCCGGAATCCGTTCGATGCGCCTGCGCGACTAATCAGCGCAGCCACGCCGGCGAATTTCTAAGAAAAGAGGCGTCCTGCCAGCATCGCAGAGGCGCCCGGGCCGTTTTTCCGCCGCAGCCTAAGACCCTTGCGACTTTGGGGTTGTTTCAGTGCGACGGGCTTACCGCTATACTTGCGCCCGCCTGCGAACCGTGGCCGTAGGCGTGACTAGCCACCATTGAGGGTGAACGCGTGAACCTAATTATGAAAATGCTGGCTGCACCAGCAACCGTATTGGCCCTATGGGCTGTCAGTGTCAGCGCTCAGGCTGCGACCAACGACGATATCGCCAAACGCCTTGAGCCAGTCGGCCAGGTCTGTGTTCAGGGTAAAGAGTGCAAGGGCATGGAAGTGGCCGCTTCCGCCGGCGGCGGTGGCGGTGCAAAAACCCCGGATGAAGTGATTGCAAAACATTGCAACGCTTGCCACGGTTCAGGTCTGTTGGGCGCACCGAAAATCGGTGATGCTGCCGCCTGGAAAGAACGCGCCGATCACCAGGGCGGCCTCGACGGCATCCTGGCCAAGGCCATTACCGGTATCAACTCGATGCCGCCTAAAGGCACTTGCGCCGACTGCTCCGATGCCGAGCTCAAAGGCGCCATCCAGAAGATGTCCGGCTTGAAGTAAGCGCCAGATCTTCCGCAAAAAAACCGTCTTCGGACGGTTTTTTTGTGCCCCCCAATCCCTGTAGGAGCGAGCTTGCTCGCGAAGAATTTGAAGGCGCCGTGGGGTGTCAGGCTCGCCGCGTTATCGTTGACGACCATCGCGAGCGAGCTCGCTCCTACAGAGGTATTTGTGTCGGGCGGTTGGCCGGTACAGGCTGTTCATTGCAGCAAAGACCCGGCAATCTCGGTCCAAACCCAAGTCATGGAACGTGAGGGAGGATCCGATGGTTCAGCTGTGCTCTATCGAACAGGCAGTCGATGACGTCTTGGCGCGGTTGCCGGCGCATATCCACATGGGCCTGCCTCTGGGGTTGGGCAAACCCAATCACTTCGTCAACGCGCTGTATCGACGAATCGCACAGTTGCCCGAGCGGCGGCTGACGATCTACACCGCGTTGTGCCTTGGCCGCCCGCCCTTGGGCGACGGACTGCAAAAGCGCTTCCTCGAACCCTTTGTCGAACGGGTTTTCGGCGATTATCCGGAGCTGGATTTCCTCGCCGATCTGCGTCGCGATCAACTCCCGGGCAACATCCACATCCAGCAGTTTTTCATGCAGCCCGGCAGCCTGCTCAACAGTGCCACGGCACAGCAGGATTACGTCAGCAGCAACTACAGCCATGCGGCGCGGGACATCAACGCCGCCGGGTTGAACCTGGTGGCGCAACTGGTGGCCAGCCATGCCGAGCATCCCGACCGCTTGAGCCTGAGCTGCAACCCCGACATCACCCTCGACCTGTTGCCGATGATCGCCAAGCGCCGCGCCGCCGGAGAAACCATCCTGATGGTCGGCCAGGTGCACAACGATCTGCCTTACATGCCCGGCGATGCGGAGCTCGGCATCGACACCTTCGACCTGCTGATCGATGAGAAAGACCACACCACACTGTTTTCCACACCGAACATGCCGGTGGGGTGTCAGGATCATTTCATCGGCTTGCATGCCAGCACCCTGGTGCGTGATGGTGGCACCTTGCAGATCGGCATCGGTTCCATGGGCGATGCGCTGACGGCGGCGCTGCTGACGCGGCAAGCGGACAACGACGCTTACAAGGCGTTACTGGCCGACGTAAACCTCAGCCACTGGGCGCAACTGATCGAGCGCCAAGGTGGCATCGAACCCTTCGCCAAAGGCCTGTATGGCTGCAGCGAAATGTTCGTCAACGGCTTGTTGGTGCTGGCCGATGCCGGAATCGTACGGCGCAAGGTTTATCCGGACGTGGCGACCCAGCAGCAGGCGAATGCCGGCACCCTCGACGAGGCTGCGCAAACCGATGGCATCTCGGTGCACGGCGGTTTCTTCCTTGGTCCGCGCAGCTACTACGAACGCTTGCGCGAATTGCCCCAAAACAAGCGGCTCGAATTCAACATGACCCGCATCAGCTACATCAACGAGCTCTACGGCCAGGAAGAACTCAAGCGCTTGCAGCGCCTGGATGCACGGTTCATCAACACCGCGTTCACTGTGACCTTGCTCGGTGCCGCGGTGGCGGATCAGCTCGAAGACGGACGTGTGCTCAGTGGCGTTGGCGGGCAGTACAACTTCGTGGTTCAGGGGCATGCGCTGCCAGGCGCGCGTTCGGTGTTGCTGCTGCGCAGCTGGCGTGAGTCTGGCGGCGACGTCAGCTCGAACATCGTCTGGGCGTATGGCCACTGCACGATACCCCGGCACTTGCGGGACATGGTGGTGACCGAGTATGGCATTGCCGATCTTCGTGGCAAAACCGATGCGGCAGTGATCGAAGCCTTGCTCAATATCAGCGACTCGCGTTTTCAGTCGGGGTTGATTGAACAGGCGCAGAAGGTCGGGAAATTGCCCAAGGACTTCTGTCTCGATCCACGCTTTGCCGATAACAGTCCGCAGCGTTTGCAGGAGATCCAGGCGCGGCATCCGCGGCTTTTTCCGGAGTATCCGCTGGGCTGTGATTTCACCGAGGTCGAGCGAGATGTGTTGCGGGCGCTGAACTGGCTCAAGAGCAAGTTCAAGCTGAGCGAGGTGCTGGAGCTGGGCAAGGCGGCGCTGGATGCGCCGGAGGCAGCAGCGTTCCCGGGGCATCTGGAGCGCATGCAGCTGGCCAATCCTGAAGGACTGAAGGAGGAGTTGTATCAGCGGTTGCTGCTCACCGGCCTGAAGGCCACCGCGCAATTACAGCCAACATAAATCAAATGTGGGAGCGGGCTTGCTCGCGAAGGCGGTGTGTCAGTCGACTGATTTTTGACTGACACACCGCCTTCGCGAGCAAGCCCGCTCCCACAGGGGGAATTGCGGTGTGACGGCTTACTCGATGAAGGTCACGACACCATCTGCCAGCGACTTCACGCGAGCCAACGACTCCACGCGATAACCCTGCGAATCCAGCTCCGCACGGCCGCCCTGGAACGACTTCTCGATCACGATGCCCAGGCCCGCCACGGTAGCGCCGGCCTGTTTGATGATCGAAATCAGCGCCTGGGACGCCTTACCGTTGGCCAAGAAGTCATCGATGATCAGCACGCGGTCGCTGCTGGTCAGGTGGCGCGGGGAGATGGCCACGGTGCTTTCGGTCTGCTTGGTGAACGAGTACACGGTCGCCGACAGCAGGTTTTCGGTGAGGGTCAGGGACTGATGCTTGCGGGCGAAGATCACCGGCACGCCGAGGTTCAGACCGGTCATGATCGCCGGGGCGATGCCCGAGGCTTCGATGGTGACGATCTTGGTGATGCCCGAGTCCTTGAACAGCGTGGCGAATTCGTCGCCGATCAGCTTCATCAGGGCCGGGTCGATCTGGTGGTTCAGAAAGGCGTCGACCTTCAGGACCTGGTCGGAAAGCACAATGCCTTGTTCGCGAATTTTCTGGTGCAGGGCTTCCATGAAGCTGTCCTCTTTTGGCGCCTGTGCGCCGAAGGTCATATAAAAGTGGTCAATTCTAGCGCTTTAACATCGCGCGTATATCTGCCAATGCGTTGTTGCCCCGCACGGCTTTGACTTCGGTCGGTGTGTCGTCGTTGCCTTCCCAGGCCAGATCGTCCGGCGGCAACTCATCGAGAAAGCGGCTCGGCGCGCAATCGATGATCTCGCCGTACTGCTTGCGCTTGGCCGCGAAGGTGAAGGCCAGGGTCTGGCGCGCGCGGGTAATGCCCACGTAGGCCAGGCGACGTTCTTCTTCGATGGTGTCGGCTTCGATGCTGGAACGGTGCGGGAGGATTTCCTCCTCCATGCCCATGATGAACACGTAGGGGAATTCCAGGCCCTTGGACGCATGCAAGGTCATCATCTGCACGCCTTCGGCGCCGTCTTCCTCTTCCTGCTGACGCTCGAGCATGTCACGCAGGACGAGTTTGCCGATGGCGTCCTCGACGGTCATTTCGCCTTCTTCGTCTTTTTCCAGGGTGTTCTTCAGCGCTTCGATCAGGAACCAGACGTTACCCATGCGGTAATCGGCGGCCTTGTCGCTGGAGCTGTTGGTGCGCAGCCAGTTCTCGTAGTCGATGTCCATGACCATGCTGCGCAGCGCGGAGATCGGGTCTTCGCCGGCGCACTGCTCGCGCACCCTGTCCATGAAACGCTTGAAGCGCGACAGGCGATCGGTGAAGCGGCTGTCCAGATGCTCGCCCAGGCCGATTTCGTCGGTGGCGGCGTACATCGAGATCTTGCGCTCGGTGGCATAGTTGCCGAGCTTCTCCAGCGTGGTCGAACCGATCTCGCGGCGCGGCACGTTGATCACCCGCAGGAAGGCGTTGTCGTCATCCGGGTTCACGATCAGGCGGAAGTAGGCCATCAGGTCTTTCACTTCCTGACGGCCGAAAAAGCTGTTGCCGCCGGACAGGCGATACGGCACCTGGTGGTGCTGCAATTTCAGCTCGATCAGCTTGGCCTGGTAGTTGCCGCGATAGAGGATCGCGAAATCGCTGTACGGGCGGTCGGTGCGCAAGTGCAGGCTGAGGATTTCCATGGCCACACGCTCGGCCTCGGCGTCCTCGTTGCGGCAGCGGATCACGCGGATCTCGTCGCCGTGGCCCATTTCACTCCACAGCTGCTTTTCGAATTCGTGGGGGTTGTTCGAGATCAGCACGTTGGCGCAGCGCAGGATGCGGCTAGTGGAGCGGTAGTTCTGCTCCAGCATCACCACTTTCAAGGACGGGTAGTCTTCCTTGAGCAGCATCAGGTTTTCCGGGCGGGCACCGCGCCAGGCGTAGATCGACTGGTCGTCGTCGCCCACCACAGTGAACTGGTTGCGTTTGCCGATGAGCATTTTCACCAGCAGGTACTGGCTGGCGTTGGTGTCCTGGTATTCGTCGACCAGCAGGTAGCGCACCTTGTTCTGCCACTTTTCCAGGATGTCGGCGTGTTCTTCGAACAGCTTCACCGGCAGCAGGATCAGGTCGTCGAAGTCCACTGCGTTGAACGCCTTGAGCGTGCGCTGGTAGTGGGTGTAGACGATGGCGGCGGTCTGCTCCTTGGGATTGCGCGCGTTTTCCAGGGCCTGGGCCGGCAGGATCAGGTCGTTTTTCCAGGCGCCGATCATGTTCTTGATCTCGTCGACACCGTCGTCGCCCGAGTATTCCTTCTGCATGATGTCGGTCATCAGGGCTTTGACGTCGGTCTCGTCGAAGATCGAGAAGCCCGGTTTGTAGCCCAGCCGCACGTGTTCCTTGCGGATGATGTTCAGGCCCAGGTTGTGGAAGGTGCAGACCGTCAGCCCGCGACCTTCACCGGCACGCAGCAGGGTGCCGACCCGCTCCTTCATCTCGCGGGCGGCCTTGTTGGTAAAGGTCATGGCGACGATGTACTGGGCGCGGATGCCGCAGTTCTGGATCAGGTGCGCGATTTTGCGCGTGATCACACTGGTCTTGCCGGAGCCTGCACCGGCGAGCACCAAAAGAGGGCCGCCGACGTAGCTCACGGCTTCTTGCTGCCGGGGATTGAGTCGGGACATAGGTAAATTCAGGAGTCAGTCACGAAATGGGCCGGCATTTTAACAGGCTCAGCGAATTGTGCTGCTCTGTCCGACTTGTGACGTACCACGCTATCTGTAATTGCCGGTTTTGTTACTTTCACGCAGGATGCGCAACGAATTTGCGGCTAATGTTCGTAATTCCGGATACAAAGGGCTCGTTTTGATAACTGATGTCATTGTCATTGGTCATCGGGACTGCATAATGCCCGTCGCCTACATCTTTGCAGAGTCTAGGGAGCTAGCTTGTCTACGCCTGTCGAACCCTTGCGTTTGCTGCTACTGGCCGAAGAGCCAGCGTGGGCAGCGTTGTTGCGCGAGTGTCTGGCTCCGATGGGGAGCTCGGCCGTGCTCATCAGCGCGCCGAGTTGGGAGTCGGTCAGCAGCCTGTTCGATGACAACCGCAGCGCGGTGTTATTGACCATCCCGCAACTTCAACCGGCGCCGGGCCGTTGCAGCCTGCCGACGGTGTTGCTGCTCGACCATGAGCCGCTGACCCCGCCCGACGGTGTAAGTGACTGGCTGGTGCGCGATCATCTCGATCCGGGCATGTTGCGCCGTTGCCTGCGCCATGTGCGCGAACGTGGCGTGCTGGAAAACACCCTGCAACGCCTGGCCGAGCAAGATCCGCTCACCGGCATCGCCAACCGCCAGGGCTTCCAGACCCTGTTGACGGCGCGGTTGGCGGAAAACGACGGTCGCGGCCTGGCCCTCGGTCATCTCGACCTCGACAACTTTCGTTATGCCAATGACGCCCTCGGCCATCAGGCCGGTGACCGCCTGATTCTGCAAGTGGTGGCGCGGCTCAAGAGCCAGCTTGAAGCCGGCGATCAACTCGCGCGCCTGGGCAGCGATGAATTCGCGCTGTTGATCGACACCCGTCGCGCTCCTCAGCGTGCCGAGTGGATGGCCGAGCGCATCAGCGAAGCGCTGGCCGAGCCCTATTGGATCGATGGCGAAAGCTTGTTGATCGGCTCCAGCCTGGGCATTGCCCACGCCCGGGCCCAGGCCGGCGCGGACCCGCTGATGTGGCACGCGCACATTGCCATGCAGCAGGCCAAAAGCACGCAAGGTTGCACCTTTCACATTTTCAACGAGCGCATCAATCGCAATGCCCGCAGCATCGCCGACCTCGAAACCGAACTGCGCCGGGCACTGCGCCGCGACGAGCTGGAGTTGCACTACCAGCCACGCCTGAACCTAGAAGACGGACAGATCGTCGGCCTCGAAGCATTGGTGCGCTGGCGCCATGCCGAGCGCGGCTTGCTGCCTCCAAGCGAATTCGTGCCGCTGGCCGAGCAAAGCGGCCTGATCGTGCCGCTGGGCTACTGGGTGATTTCCCGGGCCTTGCGCGACATGCAGGCGCTGCTTGAACTGGGTTTGCCGCCGTTGCATATGGCGATCAACCTGTCGTTCCGGCAGTTCCAGGACAGCCAGTTGCTGTCGACCCTGAGCCGCCTGATTGCCGAGCGCGGCGTCGAGGCGCAGTGGCTGGAGTTCGAACTGACCGAAACGGCCGTGATGCGCCGCAGCGACCTGGTCAAGCAGACCATGGACGCCCTCGGGCGCCTCGGTGTGCGCTTCTCCCTCGACGACTTTGGCACCGGGTTCTCGTCGTTCGTGCACCTCAACAGCCTGCCGATCACTTTGCTGAAGATCGACAAGAGCTTTGTCGGTGGTATGGAGCAGCGTGAGGAGAACCGCAAACTGGTTCACGCGATGATCAACCTGGCGCACAACCTCAACCTTGAGGTGGTCGCCGAAGGTGTGGAGACGCCGGAGCAACTGGATCTGCTGCGCGGGTTCGAGTGCGATCAGGTACAGGGGTATTTGATCAGCAGGCCATTGCCGTTGGCCGAGCTGGTGGAGTATCTGATGTTTGGCTCCAGCCAGCAGCCGCCGCTGGAAGTCCTGATCTGATCACGAGTAGTTGGTTGCCACGGAACCCTGTAGGAGCGAGCTTGCTCGCGATGGTCGTCAACGATAACGCTGGTTGGCAGGTGCCCCGCGGCGTTCTCGGATTTATCGCGAGCGGGCTCGCTCCTACAAGGGATCTCAGTCAGGCTGAGCGACTTCGAAGCGCTGCTCTGACGTCGTTTCGCGCTTGATCATCCGCTTCATCTTCCACTCAAACCCCAGCGTCAGGCTCACCGCCGCAAACGCCAGGCCCAGCGCCAGACCCCACCAGACACCCGTTGGCCCCCAGTCCAAGTGGAACGCCATCCACCACGCCGCCGGAGCGCCAATCAGCCAATAGCAGCCCAGGCCCACCAGGAACGTGGTCTTGGCATCCTTGAGCCCGCGAATGCAGCCCATGGCAATGGTTTGCGTGCCGTCGAACAGCTCGAACCATGCCGCCACCGCCAGCAGGCTCACGGCGAGGTTGATGACATCGCGGAACGCCGGGTCGTTATGGTCGAGGAACAGACCGACCAACTGATTCGGCAACAGCCAGAAAACCATGGCGAAACCCAGCATCGCCGCCGCCCCGAACGCAATGCCGACCCGCCCGGCCAGCCGCGCATCCAGCAGTTGCCCGGCGCCGTAATGCTGACCGATGCGCATGGTGATCGCGTAGGAAATCCCCGCCGGCACCATGAACGCCACCGAGACGATTTGCAGGGCGATCTGGTGGGCACCCAGTTGCGTGCTGCCCATGGTGCCCATGCACAGCGCGGCGAAGGCAAACAGCCCGACTTCCACCGCGTAGGTGCCGCCAATCGGCAGACCCAGACGCCACAGCTCCTTCAGGTACTGGCGATTCAGCCGCGACAGGCCCTGACGCAGCGGATAGGCCTCATAAGCCGGATGCCGACGAATGTGCCACGCCAGTGCAAGCGCCATCAGGTTGGCGACAATCGCCGTGACCAGCCCGATGCCCATCAGCCCCAGCTTCGGCAGGCCGAACATGCCGGTAATCAGCGCATAGTTGAGCAGGAAGTTGGCCACGGTTCCGCCCAGGCTGATAACCATCACCGGTGTCGCGCGGCCAATGGCGCTGGTGAACCCGCGCAGGGCCATGAAGCTCAGGTAGCCGGGCAGGGCGAACGGCAGGAAGATCAAAAACTGCCCGGCCATCTGGACATTGCTTTCGGTCTGGCCGAACAACAGCAGCACCGGTTTGAGGTTCCACAGCAGCAAACCGGCGACCAGCGCCATCAGCCATGCTAGCCACAACCCAGCCTGGGTCAGCCGGGTCGCCCCGAGAATGTCACCGGCTCCCTGACGGATCGCCACCAGAGTGCCGACGGCAGCAATCACGCCGATGCAGAAGATCGACACGAACGAATAGGTCGCCGCGCCGAGCCCGCCACCGGCCAGTGCCTCGGGACTCAGGCGCGCCATCATCAGGGTGTCGGTGAGGACCATCAGCATGTGCGCCAACTGCGAGGCAATCAGCGGCCCCGCCAGCCGCAGGATGGCCCAGAGTTCAGTACGTGCTGGATGCTGCATGGTCATCACGCTCGATTCTAGAAGTGGACAGGAAAGCGTCGATTCTCGGCGCTCTGCGGCGTTTGCACAAAGGGATAAAAAGGATGGATAGCATGATTCAAACTCATGCAGGATAGTTTCTGCTAGGGTATCCAAAAACCGCTGTAGGAGCTTTCCTGATGTCGCGTCGTCTTCCTCCCTTATATGCCTTGCGCGCATTTGAAGCGGCGGCGCGACACACGTCGTTTACCCGGGCCGCGGAAGAACTGTCGATTACCCAAAGTGCGGTCAGCCGACATATTCGTACGCTCGAAGAGCATTTTGCCTGCCGCTTGTTTCACCGCAGCGGTCGCAACCTGCAACTGACCGAGTCGGCCCGCTTGCTGTTGCCGGGTATTCGCGAGGGCTTCACCGCCCTGGAGCGCGCCTGCAATACCTTGCGCGCCGAAGACGACATCCTGCGCATGAAAGCCCCGTCGACCCTGACCATGCGCTGGTTGCTGGCGCGCCTCAGTCGCTTCCGTCATCTGCAACCGGGTAACGAAGTGCAGCTGACCAGTGCGTGGATGGACGTCGATTCCGTGGATTTCAACGACGAGCCGTTCGATTGTGCGGTGCTGTTAAGCAACGGACATTTCCCTCCGGACTGGGAGGCGATTTACCTGTTCCCCGAAGAGTTGATCCCGGTCGGCGCGCCCAACCTGCGGGGCGACCAGCCCTGGGATGTCGAGCGCCTGAGCAACACCGAGTTGCTGCACCCGACGCCGGACCGCCGCGACTGGCGCAACTGGCTGGAGCGCATGGGCTTGGCCGAACAGGTGTCGCTCAAGGGTGGACAGGTGTTCGACACCCTGGAACTGGGCATGATCGCTGCTGCGCGAGGCTATGGTGTGTCCATGGGCGATCTGCTGATGGTGGCGGAGGATGTGGCGCAGGGACGTCTGAGTTTACCGTGGCCGACGGCGGTCGCCAGCGGCGAAAAATATTACCTGGTCTGGCCGAAAACCCGTCCCGGAGGTGAACGTTTGCGCCGGCTCAGCGATTTCCTCTTGGGAGAGGTTCAGGCGATGGAGTTACCGGCGGTCGAGCACCTGAGCTGAATCATCGCGGGCAAGGCGGATCAGTCCCCAAGCTAATCGCACTTGGCATTGCTGGATAATTCCTTGCTTGCCTGTTTCAACTGGTTGCCCAGTTCGGCCGCGTTGGTGCTGTTGTAAACCCGGCCACCGGTGTTTTCAGCGATGCAACGTGACGGGCCGCCAACACCGATTTTCACTACATTGACCCGCAGGCGCGGTTGTTCCCTGGCGATTCGACGGGATACCGCGCACACGTCCTGCCCGCAACCGTCTTCTCCGTCGACAAACATCACGATAACCGCATCGTTATTGCGCCCGTCGACGGTACTCGCCGCGCGGGCCAGGCTGTCGGCCAGCGGTGTGCCGTCGTCGGGAACCAGACCTCGAATCCCGTTGATCAGCCGCGGGCGGTCGCCGAACTTGAACACTCCCCGGTCCGGTGTTCTTTCGCAGCCGGCGAAGGTGATCAGGCGTGTGTCGATCTTCGGGTCCAGCCCGTTGATCATGCTTGCCAGCGAGTCCTTGGCGACGTCCATGCGGCTGGGTTTGGCGGTGAGCCGCATGGTGCGGTTCGGGTCCAGGAGCTTGTTGAGGTCACTACCGAAGTACCAGTCCTCGTCGGCTTTCACTGACTTGATGTTCAAGTTCATCGAACCCGAGGTGTCGAGCACCACCACGAATTGCGGGATCTCTGCGTTCGGCGCATTTTTACGGCATGCGAAGTTGTCCAGCGTCGGGGCTGGTGGTGGGGCAGCCACTACCGGTTTTGGTGGTGGAACTGGTTTGGGTGGTGGTATCGGCTTGGGTTCCGGTGCCGGTTTTGGTGGCGGGACCGGCTTGGGTTCCGGTACCGGTTCTGGCGCGGGTTCTGGAACCGGAGCAGGTTTCGGTTCCGGTTCCACAACAGGCTCGGGGACTGGCTCAGCCGGTTTCTCAACCGGCGTCACCACCGGCGCCACCGGCGCTACAGGCGGAACCACGACAACCGGCTCTCGGTGCAGGAACCACCAGAGCCACAGCGCCAGAAGCAGCAACAGCAGCGCGAGCAAAGCCGCCGCGATCCACCAGCCACGACGCGATGGCGGCACGACCGGCGGCACGATCGGTTTGGGCGGGCGCTGGTTCCAGCGCACCACCAACGGCTCACCGTTGAGGCTGTAGAGTTTGCCCAGCTCAGGCGCGCCGAGCAGGCTGCGCAGGTCGTCCGCTTCCGTCGGTTGACCGCGATTTTGCAGTTCATCCGCCAACTGTCCGAGGGACGTCTGACGCACTTCATAGGTTTCCAGCAAGCGTCGTTGCGCGTCCTCGTTGAGGTCGGCATAGGGCGTGGGTTGGCCACCCAGTTCGGTCCACCATTCCAGCACGTCACCGCTGCCCAACCGCGGGATAGCAAACAGACTGGCGACGGTCGGCGGAAAGTGTTTCTGGATGAGGGCGACTTTGGCTTGCAGCGCACTCATCCCCTCCGTTGTGGCTTTTT
>NZ_AKJO01000087.1:0-97327 GCF_000282295.1 Pseudomonas sp. GM33 | reverse complement strand
TTTTGGCCACGGCGGTGGCACCGGCCAGGACCACGGCCACGCACAAGGCGCCAGTGCCCACAGGGGCAGGGCCGTTGATCAGCAATGGACGACGGAACCACGGCAGTAGCATCACCACGCCGAGGGCAAACCACAGCGCGAGGCGCGGCACCAGTTGCCACCAGTCGAGGCCGACTTCCCACAGCGCCCACAGGGTGCTGGCGAACAGCACCAGTGCGTACAGGCCCAGCGCCGCGCGGCGGGCGGCGATCAGCAACACGCCGCTCAGCACAATGCCAATGCCGGCCAGCAGGTAGTACAGCGAGCCGCCGAGCATGCTCAGCTTGATCCCCCCGGCCAGCATGGCCAGGCCCATTAGCAGAAGCAGTATGCCGAGCAGAGTCGGCAACAGACGGCTTCGACCCAAGGCACCATCAGTGCTCATAGTGTGATTCTCCGTGATGTTTCAAGTAGACCCGCGCCAGTTCACTGTAGATGACGATCTTGTGCGGGCATGGTTCATAAAACCGGTGTGGTTGACGCAGTCCTTGTAGGAGCGAGCCTGCTCGCGAAAAACCCGAGAGCGCCGCGGGGAGTCAGGCTCGCAGCGTTATCGTTGACGACCATCGCGAGCAAGCTCGCTCCTACAGGGGGTTGCGGTGTTTTTTAGAACGACGACTGGACCTTGATCCCGCCGATCAGCGCGTCGTCGACCTCGTTCACGCCACCGGGATGGCGGATGTATTGCAGGTTCGGGCGCACGGTCAGCCAGTTGGTCACGTGCACGCCGTAATAGAGTTCGGCGCTGTATTCGGTGTCCTGCGGTGGCAGGTAGGACGGGTTGTCGTAGTCGAAAACGGCATTGGCCTGGTTGGTCGCCTCGGCGTTCTTGCGATAGGCCGGGTTGACGTGGACGCGGGCCATGGCAAAACCGATGTCGTCCCTGGACCGGGCATCGAACAGACCTTTGTAGACGAGACCGGCCTGGACGTAGTTGTCGATGGCATTGGTCTTCTTGTCGTGCATCGTGCCGTTGGCGAACAGGCTCAGGCCGCGGGAATGATCGCTGGCCAGGCTGCTGACTTGCTGCTGGAGGCCCAGCCACATGCCGTGCTTGCTCGAGGCGCTGCGGTAGGCTTCGCCACTCAGGGCGGCAGGCTGGCCGTTGCTGTCCTTGTAGACATCGGTGGCGTTGGCGCTGCTGTAGTAGTAACCGGCGCGGTATTCACCCGGCAGGCCGTTGAGTTTCGGCGTCCACACCAGCTCCACCGGCAGGACCGCACCCTGGGTGCCGCTACCGCTGAGCTTGAAGCCGTTGTCGCGATCCAGGTTCGACGGGTTCTGCTCGTACGCGCCGACCTGTGCATAAAGCTCTGGCGTCAGGTGATATTTGACCCGCAGTGCCCACTGGCTGACCGGCCAGTTGTACCAGATGTCGCCCGCCCAGTTGCCGACCTGGGAGCCGCAGAACGCCAGGTTCTGGAAGTCGCAGGGGAAGCTGTTGAAGTCTTCGCCTTCGCCGAAACGGCCGACCTTGATGTCGAGTTTTTCGTCGAAGAACTTCTGCTGGTACCACATCTGCGTCAGGCGCCAGGTCTGGCCGCGGCCCCAGACTTCCTGGGCCGAGGTGAAGCCGCCGACACGCGGGTCGTTGATGCGGTCGTTGCTGATGTTGTTGCCGCTGCGTTCGGTGATGGTCAACTGGAACTCGGCGTCGTCCCAGCCGAGGATTTTCTGCAAGTCCAGATGGGTGCCCAGGCCGAACTGGTCGCTGTAGCGGGCCGTGCGGTCGTGGTCGTAGCCGCCGTGCAGGTTGCTGCCCATTTCACCGGTGTAGTCGACTTTGAAGTCGTAGCCTTTTTCCGCAAGTTCGCTGCGAGTGCCGTTCCAGTCGCCGAGCATCCACGGCGAATCGCTATCGAAGGCCGGTTCTGCCTGGACGCAGGAGGCCAGGCCCAGCGCGGTGAGGCCTCCGAGCAGGGGTAGGATGTTTCGATGGGCAGCAGTTGCAAAGACAGCGCTGTCTCGCAAAGATTTAAAGTCAGGCATAGAGACGGAGTTCTTGATCTTTTTCTGGGGGATAAACGGAAAGCAGCAGGCGTGAAGCGAAAGCAGAAGCGTTTCAGCAGGCAGCGGGCGCAAGGATAAAGATCTGTTACAAATAGAGAAAGTGCTTTTGCTGACATGCAGCCTTTCGGATTTGGTAACAGTGACAAAAGATCGCAGCCTTCGGCAGCTCCTACAGGGGATCGCATTCCAATGTGAGCTGCCGAAGGCTGCGATCTTTTCCGTTTCACCTACATTTAACGTAAGGTGCGCGACTTCCAATTCCCACTCTGCTTGAAGGCCCGGCATGACCGAACACAACATCGACCCGCTGCACGGCGTGACGCTGGAGCAAATCCTCAACGCCCTGGTTGAACACTACGAATGGTCGGGGCTGGCCGAACGCATCGATATCCGCTGCTTCAAGAGCGACCCGAGCATCAAGTCGAGCCTGACGTTCCTGCGTAAAACCCCGTGGGCGCGGGAGAAGGTCGAACGGCTGTATGTGAAGTTGATGCGCACCAAACGACCGCTCTGAACATGGTCAGTCCGTGCGCGTTGCGCCGCCGTTTTGTGGTCGTGGCTGCCATGCTCGGCTGGGCGGGATTGAGCATCCAGATGTACCTGATTTTCTATTCGCGCTGGACGCTGGAGGCCAGTCTGATCGGTGGGCTGGTGAGTTTTTTCAGCTATTTCACCGTGCTGAGCAACACCCTGGTGGCGACGGTGCTGACCTGTGAACTGACGTCCCGCGAGTCCGCCGCGCGACGCTGGTTTTTACAGCCCTGGGTCAGTAGTGGCGTTGCTGTGAGCATCACGGTCGTCGGCCTGGCGTACAGCGTGTTGCTTCGCCATCTATGGCATCCCGAAGGCTGGCAATGGCTGGCCGATGAGCTGATGCATGACGTCATGCCGCTGCTGTTTCTGGGGTATTGGTGGTTCTGCGTACCGAAAGGCTCGTTGCGCTGGGGGCATATCGCGTTGTGGGTGATTTATCCGCTGGTGTACTTCGCTTACTCGTTGCTGCGCGGGCATTTGCTGGCGACTTATCCGTACCCGTTCATTGATGTGGACAAACTGGGTTATCCACAGGTGTTCATCAATGCCGGGGGATT
Source organism: Pseudomonas sp. GM33 (assembly GCF_000282295.1). Lineage (NCBI taxonomy): Bacteria > Pseudomonadati > Pseudomonadota > Gammaproteobacteria > Pseudomonadales > Pseudomonadaceae > Pseudomonas > Pseudomonas sp. GM33. The sequence continues at coordinate 94,187 of NZ_AKJO01000087.1, read as the reverse complement.
GTTGGCGGGGTTTGTGGTGATTGCGCTGGGGGTGGTTGCGGTGGATCGGTGGCGCGCTCGAATGTAGGCACTTTTGTGGCGAGGGAGCTTGCTCCCGCTGCACTGCGCAGCAGTGCTAAAACCTGCAACCGGGTTGTGCCTGGATAACTTCGGTTGCTGATTTTGCGACTGCTTCGCAGCCGAGCGGGAGCAAGCTCCCTCGCCACAGGTACGGTGGTCACTCCTCGTCAGTGTCATCCAGCCGCCAATAGCCCACCGCCTTGACGAACTGCTCATCCAGCCCATGCTCATCGAGCAACACCCGACGGATCCGCCGCGACACCTTGCTCTCGGTCGCGACCCACGCGTAGAGGCTGCCGGCCGGCACCTGGATCTGGCGCACGGTGGTCAGCAGATTGTCCTTGCCACCTTCGCGCAGCACCCAGATCACGTTGACCTCGGCAGCGCTTTCCAGCACCTGCTGCTCCTTGCCGTTTTCCACTTCCACGATCACCAGCGCACGGCGGTTGGCCGCGAGGCTTTCGAGCCGCCGGGCGATGGCGGGCAGGGCGGTTTCGTCGCCGATCAGCAAGTAGCTGTCGAACATGTCCGGCACGATCATCGAGCCCCGCGGCCCGCCGATGTGCAGGAATTGCCCCGGTTTGGCCTGTTCGGCCCAGGTCGAGGCCGGGCCGTCGCCGTGCAGCACGAAGTCGATGTCCAGTTCCAGGGTGTTCAGGTCATAGCGGCGCGGCGTGTAGTCGCGCATCTCGGGCAGCGGGCCGTTGTCCTTGCCGGCGCCCAGCACCAGGGTTTCCAGGGCCGCAGCCTGCTCGGCGTTCTGCGGGAACAACAGTTTGACGTGATCGTCGGTACCCAGGCTGACGAAGCCCGCCAGCTCCGGCCCGCCCAGGGTAATCCGGCGCATGCGCGGGGTCAGGTCGACCACACGCAACACTTCCAGGCGACGGCGTTTGATCTCATGCATGACACGGTGAATGGATTGCGCGATCACTTCAGTCATTCGGCTTTCTCCTGAACGGGTTGAACGGCAGGGCCGTCGACGATGGCTTTGGCGGTGTCGTTGAGCAGGGCCGCGACGCGCTGGATTTCTTCCGCGCTCCAGCGGCCGTGGTGCAGTTGCAGGGCATGGCGCAGGTTGTGCACCGCCTCGTGGATTTCGGCCGGGCGATCATGGCCGCGCAACGAACGCTTGCTGACATCGATGCGCACCCGCACACCTTCAAGGGCGACGGCTTGCTCGGTCAGGGACTGGCGTCCGGCGTCGGTCACGCTGTAGCGTTTTTTCCCGCCTTCGGCGTCGCCGGTAATCAATTCGCTTTCTTCAAGAAACGTCAGGGTCGGGTAGATCACGCCGGGGCTGGGACTGTAGGCGCCGTCGAACATGCCTTCGATCTGGCGGATCAGGTCGTAGCCGTGGCACGGCTGTTCGGCGATCAACGCCAGCAGCAGCAGTTTCAGGTCGCCGGGGGCAAATACCCGTGGGCCACGACCACCGCGTTCGCGGCCAGGGCGTTTCTCGAAGCCGTCGCGGCCGTCGCCGTGTTCGCGGTGGGGGGAATGATGGTCTCTCATTTTTTTCGTTCTCTCTCGTCGTGTTTAGATACAACTTAAGATATATCTTAAGTTGTCCGCAAGCCCCCCCGACCAACGGCGGATCACCACGCCAGGCGAAACCGCCGCTGAAAATGGCGCTTTCGCGGCGCCGAAAAAGGCTTTTAGAACGAGCGAACAAGTTGAAATTAGTGTTAACTCTCTAAATTGACGATTCACGCCTTAATACATTGGATTTGTAATATCCCTCCTACAGAAGTTACTGTGTCGTTGTCGACCTTAATTGCCTGTGTATTGGCTTTATGTAGTCTGAATCTGACAGCCGAACAGTGACTTTAACAATATTCAAGTATTTTTCATGCCATGGTCGTGGCCCTTTGGCTACGCGCTTTGAGGAACTTGCCTGCTTACTTTCCAGATTGTTTGATCGATCATCTTTCGGCGTTGAGAGTTGCGCTGGAACATCACTGCTCGTGACTGTTTTTCTTCAGCGAAACTTTCAATACTTAGATCCTTTTTTTAAACGACAGGTACTGAAAGATGTTCAAGAAAATCGCGTTCGCTGCTCCTCTGGCTGTTCTGGCACTGAGTTCCTCGATGGCGTTTGCCGCCACCGAAGCCAAACACTCCATCAGCATTGTGGCCCATGTTCCATCCGACGATTTCTACGCGGTGCCGGTTGATTCGGACCTGGTCAACAAAGACCAGGACATGAGCTACAACCCGGGTACTGATTCCATGAAGACCGTCGACGGGCACTTTGATGTGCTGCACACCGCCGGCAAAGTGAACGCCCGCCTGGAAGGCGTGCCGAAACTGATCGCCGGGAACAAGACCATCGACCTGAAAGTCGAGCTCAACGGCAAGACGCTGACCACCAATTCGCAGGAAGTTGTTGGCGAAGCTGAGTCCAACGTCCGCTATCGTGCGCCGTTCAAGATCAGTGCACTGGGCGGTAAACCTGATGCAGGTGATTACACCGGTGTCGTCATGCTGGTCGTTGAACCTTCCGTATAAGTAACAGCTGCGACGGTAAAGCGTTTACTTGCTCAAAGTAACGTAACCGGCCGGCAAACTATCAAGTTTGCCGGCCGGGCTTTGACTTCCTTGTAATCAGAGTATTTGTTCATGTTCCCGATGACGCCCATCGCGGCAACGCTTGCGTTGCTGTTATGTAGCAGCGCATTTGCGGCGCCGACTTCCGTTGATAATACGCCTCGAAGTTTACTGGCCCAGGCCAAGGGTCTGCCGGCCGATTTCGAGGAACATTTCTTCGATGTGCCATTGGCCGTGCGAGTCGAGCTGGATCAACAGCCCCTCGGCGAGGCGATGATCGTGTTGTCCCGGGATGACCGGGTCACCTTGCTCGATTTCACCGACACCAGCGACAGCCGTTTCAGCGCCGGCGAACGCGACACCTGGGCCAGCATTCTGAAACCCGGCGTGGCTTTGGGCACCTGCAGCGGCCAATGCCCCGAGCAGATGTTGGCGGTGCACTACAACCTGGAAAACTCATTGCTGTCGATCGTCACTGAAAATGCCGAGCGCGACACTGAGGCCAAACGTTTCTACGACCAGCCCGAAGGCGGCAGCAGTGGCCTGATGGTGCGCAACCAACTCAACCTCAACGGCGGCCAGGATCAGAACCTCGGCGGGCGTTATGGCCTGGAGGCCAGCGGCAGCCTGGGCAACTGGAGCCAGACCTTCAACATGCAACTGGCGCGTCTGGGCGGGCCGGATGACAAGACCTATCACGCCGTACACGAGCTCTACACCCAGCGCGAACTGCAAGGCAGTTTTTTCCGCCTGGGCTATTTCACCCCCAATTCCGAAGGCCTGACCCGTCAGCCCCGTTCGTTCGGCACCAGCCCCGACACCGCCGTTGGTGTGATGTACGGCAGTTCCGACAGCCTGGCGATCGACAGCCCCAAACCTAGCGTTTATCCGATCTATGTCACCGCCAATCGCCAGGCGTCGGTGGAGATTTATCGCGATGGTCTGCTGCTCAACACCCAAGCGGTGCCCGCCGGTTTGCAAACCCTCGATACCCGCCCGTTGCCCGGCGGCATCTATGATGTGGAAGTGCGCTTGATAGAAGACGGCCAGGTCACCTCGACCACTCAGGAGCTGATCTACAAACCGACCAACTGGCGCAACCACGACGAACGCTGGCGCTACAACCTGTTCGCCGGCCAGGAAAGCAAACTGCTGAGCAACTGGGATCAACAGGAGAGTGGCGATGCGACGGCGGGGGCCGCGATCAACTACCTGCTGCATCCACGGGTAATCCTCGGGCTGTCGGCACGTCAAGTGCGCAACACGTTGCAGTACGGCAGTTCCATCGACTGGAGCCTGGCCAACAGCGTCAGCCTCTATGCCAATCTGTACCAGACCGAAGACCACGGCACCGGCGCCGATCTGCAAGCGCTCTACAACTATGGTTCCGGCAGTCTGGTGGTGAGCCACAACCGCAGCTGGCTCGACACCACCAACACCTTCGACACGCTGCCCGACGGCACCCGCGTGCGCCAACGCAATGTGTTCACCGGCGAGACCAGCAATTCATCGCTGGCGCTGAACCACCGCATCAGCCGCAAGAGTTCGCTCAACGCGCGGGTCGCCCACAGTGAGGGCAACGTCGAAGGCGTCGGCGTCGACCTGGGCTGGACGCAGCGCACGATGCTGCTGGGCAGCGACGCCAACTGGCGGTTGTCACTGTTCGATCGTCCCGGCAGCTACAGCAGTGGCGACGCGCGCAATCGCGGGGTCGACCTGAGCATCAGCGTGGCGCTCGGCGGGCCGGGTCAACAGGTTTCGGGCAGCATCGGCAGCCGCACCGCCCGTGATGGCAGCCGAGACACCAACGCCTCGCTCGGTTATCGCAAAGACCTGCAAGACCACATCCTGCAGAGCGTCTCGGTGACTGCGCTGACCGACACCTACGGCGTTGGCCTGTCGAGCCTGGCGAACTTTCGCACAGACGCGATCAACGGCGACGGCTTTATCCAGCGCTCATCGTTCAACGACAACTTTACCGGCGGCTTGAACCTGGACAGCACCGTGGTCGTCGGTGGCCAGCGCATGGCCCTGACCAGTCAGCATCAAGGACGAGGGGCCGGCATGATCGTCGATGTCGAGTCTGATATCGACGGCATCGCGTTACGCGCCGACGACCTCAGCGGCGGCAGCGCGGCATTGCGTCCGGGGCGCAATTTCATACCGCTGACGGCTTACAGGAACAGCTCCGTGAGCTTCGACTTCGAGGGCAATCACGCGCCAGCGGCCAGCATCGAGCCGGCACGCACCCGTTATCACCTGAACAAGGGCGGCGTGGAGTACCGCAAGGTGCGGGTGATGAAAACCCTGACGGTGCTCGGACGTCTTGTCGACCCACAAGGCCGGCCGCTCAAGGGCCACCACGTGATCAACCACGCCAGTCGTGGGGTGAGTGAAGTCGATGGCTTCTTCTCGATGGAAATGCATGCCGGTTCACCGACTCTCGAAGTGCGCTACGCCGACCAGTTGCTGTGCCAGTTCCGGCTCGATACCGACAAGCACCGCAGTGAAAACAACGTGTTGATGATCGGTGATCTGCGGTGCACGCCGGATACGTTGGCGGATGCGTCATTGATTCGCCAGGAGGCCAGTTGAATGGTTAATTTCAAGACGTGTATACCGCAGTGGCTGTGCTTGTTGGCACTGTTTGTGACGCCTACGGCCGAGGCGGTCAATCAGGAGATCAGGGCGTTGTTCCGGCCTGACCCGGCAAACCCGCAACGTAATACGTTCATCAACAAAACCCCGGTCAGCGGTTACTGCGCGGACTATCCCGATCAGTGCGAACAGAACGCGACCTTCAGCATCCGCCTGCCCATACGCTTCGATTCCGCAAGGGCCATGCAACCCCATGACTCGCAGCGCAACAGTTCGATGTTCACCGTGCCGGCGCAATGGCGTGCATTGACAGTTACGAATGCCGAAACCGGTGAGGCGGAACAGGTCGAGATGCGCATTGCCGGATTTGGATCGCGGTACGTGCTCGACGACAAGGTCACCAACCTTACAGGTGCACCCAATACGCTTGAAGGGCACCGGGCCTTGTGGGGCGGCCCGTATGGCAGCTGGGTGAACCCCCCGTCACCGTGTCAGTACAGCGGCGTCGGTTGGTACACCGATGATTATTACCAGTTTTTCTGGAAAACCCCGATTCAGGGTACCTGCGTAAAAACTGCCAGTTTCAGGATTCCGACCATGTACTACGAGTACCTGGATTTCGCCTATGAACTGCGTACGCCCAATCCGCTTGGTATGTCTTCAGGGCTCTACACCGGCGACCTGACTTATCGCATCGGGCCGGGCGGTGACTTTGACATGGGCGACGTGATGGTGCCCAACGATTCCGATCTGACACTGAATTTTGTCCTTGATGTTCAGCACACGCTCAAGGTCGATATCCCTCCAGGTGGTAACAAAATCCGATTGGAGCCGCAAGGCGGATGGCAAAGCTGGCTGCAAGCCGGACGCCGGCCGGTGCGACTGTTCCGTGACCAGACTTTCAATATATCGGCCTCGACGCGATTCAAGATACTGATGCAATGCGGGCCCGGAATAGGTGGCGAATGCGGACTGGAGAACAGTGCGGATAACGGTCGTCGAGTCGTCTTACACATCAGCGTAAGCCTGCCTAATGGCATAACCGACCTCTCAGGCCAACCCGTGAGACGCCTGCGATTGAGGACCGGTGCGGGGAATGAGCAGCAGTTCAAGCCCGGCTTCTATGTGGACCGGGCACCGGGAACCCTGCATTTCGAAGTTGAGCAATCGTACATGGAATCCATGCTGAGGCCCGGTGTTGCCGGCACCTATACCGGCATTGTCATTGTGATCTGGGACTCGGAAATCTGATGGCCAACGCATCGATCAGTCGTACCGGCAGTGTGTTCAATGACCAAGGACTAAAAGTTATGAAGCGTGTGTTTTTATTGATCGGTTTGAGCGGATTTTCCCTGGGCCTTCAAGCCGGGCCGCAAATCAACGTCGGAACGGTGTACGACTATCTGGATGGCGACAAAAGCACCTACCTCAAGCGCGTGTTCAACAGTGGCGACAGCACGGCCTTCGTCAAGGTCAACATCCTGGAAATCGTCTACGACGCCGATGGCACCCCTAGCGAAGTGCCGGTCAAAAGCGACCCGGGCGCGGCATCGCGCGACGGGCTGATGGCCAGCCCCGCACGCCTGATCATTCCGGCCAACGGCATGCAGGGCACTCGGCTGTTGTTCATGGGCGAGCGCGACACCGAGCGTTATTTCCGCGTGCGCTTCATCCCGGTGGTGCCGGAAAAGGAAGACGAATTCGCGGTGTCCAGCGACGAGCGCGAGAACTACAAGAAAAACCTCTCGGCCGGCGTCAACGTCATGACCGGGTTCGGCACGGTGTTCTTCGTCAGGCCGAACAACAGCCGGTACGACAGCCAGATCGACAACGGCGCCAGTACTTATCGCATTCGCAACAACGGCAACACGTCGGTGGTCGTCGACGAATTCCGCAACTGCTCGATCAAGCAGGAAAACGAGTGCGAGCCCACCACCAAGCACCACATTCGTGCGGGAAAAGAGTTTGCATTCGACAAGAAGCCGGGACGTGAATACCGCTTCAACCTGGTCGAGGGCGCCTCGAAAAAGGCCTTGCGCGTTGCCAGCCAATAACCGCCGGCACACACGAGTGACCGCCTTTGCCCGCTGCTTTTTTGGACGTAACAGGTACCTGAAATGATCAAGCTTTCGGCCATCGCCCTGTCGACAGGCGTCGCGGCACTGATGAGTTCCCTGGCATTCGCCGCCCGCGAAGAGCACCGATTCGAAGTGTCGGTGGATATTCCGACCTTGGGTTTCTACGTGATACCGGCCGAGTCGGACTGGATTCATCGCGAGCAAGTTCTGCCGTGGAACATCCACACCCGGTCGCTGGAGGGGCTGCGCAAGAATTTCGACGTCAAGCACGACACCAGCGCCATCCACGCGCGGCTGGAGAGCGAACCCTATCTGTCCAACGGCCGCGATGAGCAGAACATCTACCTGCTCGTCAGCTTCAACGGCAAGACGTTGAGCCACGACCCGCAACCCCTTGAAGTGCTCTCGCGCGAGCAGGCTGTCGCGGGCGGGCGCTTTGCCCTGCAGATCCAGCCGAAGGTACCCGCGGGCGGGTACAAGCCGGGTCGCTACTACGGCAACGTGAATCTGGTCTTCAGTGCGGCGGCGCCTTGAAGTCGGGTTTGCTCCAAAACGAACAGCATGACTGGAGTCGGGGAAAGATGAAGATTGCTCATTGGTTGTCGAGCGCTTGGCTGCTGGGGATGATCGCGGCGCCGGTGCAGGCCGAGCAGGTGGATATCACCGCATTGTTCAAGCCGGATTCGGCGCGCCCGCATATGAACAAGTTCCTCAATACCACACCGCTCAGTGGTTATTGCGCCAATTACCCAGGGCAATGCGTAGAACACCAGACCTTCAGTTTGCAGGTGCCGATTCAATTTGATTCACGCGCCCCCATTCGCGCCAACCATGCCTCGCCTCGAGAGGGGGCAATGTTGAAAGTACCGGCGCAATGGCGAGAGCTGACGGTTACCCACGAAACCACTGGCGAACCGGAAACGGTAAGGGTTCGGATCGTGGGTATCGGCTCCCAGTACGTGACGGAGGATGTCATGCAATTGGTGGGGGGCGCCGAAGACTACCGGGTCGCGCACAATCTTTTATGGGGAACGAGCTGGGTGTATAGCCCGGCGCCCTGTGTTTACAGTGGTGTGGGTTGGTTTAACTCGATCGCCTACAGATTTTTCTGGAAAACACCGGCACCAGAGGTGTGCGCAAAACAGGCCAAGTTCGATATTCCCTGGCTGCGCCTGGACTATCTCGACTTTGCCTATGAACTGGAAACCCCAAATCCTTTGGGTATGTCCTCGGGGCATTACCTCGGTGCACTGACTTACACGGTTGGCCCGAACGGCGACTTCGATTTTGGTGACGTCATGCTGCCGAGCAGTTCAACGTTGACCATGAACTTCAACCTCGACGTTCAACACACGCTCAAGGTCGATATTCCGCCGGGTGGCAACAAGGTCCACCTGGTGCCGGTCGGTGGCTGGCAGAGCTGGCTGCAGGCAGGCCGCCGGCCAGTGAGCCTGTTCCGCGACCAGACCTTCAATATCTCGGCCTCATCGCGCTTCAAGATGCATATTGAATGTCAGTTCGGCGGTTTTCCCTACGAATGCATGTTGAATGATCCCGTCTCCAGGCGATCGGTCGAGCTTCAGGTCAGCGTCAGTCTGCCCAATGGCCTGACGGACCTGTCCGGGCAACCGGTCAGGCGTCAGCGCCTGCGAACCGGGCAAGCCAATTCGCAACAGTTTCAACCTGGTTTCTATGTTGATCGGGCTCCCGGGACTCTGCATTTCGAAATTGCAAAAAGCCAGATGGAGTTCATGCTGCAGCCGGGCGTGGCCAGCCGCTATTCCGGCAATGTCACGGTGATCTGGGATTCGGATATCTGACGTGGTTGCGGCAAACCTGACCGCAACGAATGCCGTCAGGTTTGCCTCACGATGCCGCCGCTATTACAACCCGGCCCTGCTCAACGCCGCGCGCGTCAAACGCCTGGACAGTTCTTTTTCGCCGTCCCCCAGATCGACGAGGAACCGGTCGAAGTTCGCTTCGCTTATCGGTTCATCGGCAAAGACAACCGTCTCGGCAACCGGCAGGTCGTTGGCCAGATCTCTGAGCCTGTTGCGCAGTGCCGCTCGTTCCACATCCGTCAATTGCGTGGATTCGACCCATTCGCGCTGGGTGGATCGCAGGGTCTCCAGCAACTCGTATTTGTTCAGATACTCCCGTTTATTCGCCTCGATCTGAATCGGTTAAGTTTCACCCAGCCAGGTTTCCCAGAATGCCTGCTCAAGCATCTTGTTCACCAGGCCATCACCTTCGCCCAGCGCCAGCACCGTGTCGTACGCCTGATCGATCATGGCGTCGGTGACACCGGATACTGGCCTGAACAGCATGCCTTCGGATTGCCAGGGCAGCTGCAGGCGATCCGCCAGACCGGTCTGATACGCCAGATAGACCTCGACATCGTCAGGGTTGCCGCCACGACTGGCGACATCGGCGCGGGCGATCTCGTTGACGTGCTCCAGCCGCGCGGCACCTTGGGCCAGGGTGACCAGTTTGCGTTCCAGCTCCGCGGGGTCCGTGGAGTAGGAGTAAGCCTCGGATGCGAGCACCTGTATGCCCATGTTGTTGAATAACTGCGCCCCTGCATCGGCGCAATCGACCGGGGCGATGGCCATGGTGTAGAGCTTTTCCCGCAGTGCGGTGTCGATGTAGACGGCATCGAGCATGCGTACCACGCGTTGCATCAGTTGCCTGCGGGGTTCACCGCCGACGAGATAATCGGCAGAGTTTTTCGTTTCGTGCACCACGGTCAGGAACCGATGGGCCTGCGGGTCGTCGGTCAGTTCAAGCCAGTTTGCCGTCCGCTCCACTCCCCAGCCGGGCACATCGGTCCAGTTGTTCGGGTCGGTGGCGTGGATCACCACATTTATCAGACTGGTGGATGCCTCGAGGGGCGTCGGCGGCAAATTCACTGAGCGTCGGATTTGCTGGTATTGCAACTGATTCAGCTCCGACAGATCCGCGACATCCAGCAGGGTGCGCGAGATCACCCAGGCTTTTGCCGAGCCGGGGACAACTTCGGGAATCAAGTCGAGGGGGTTTTCCCGCAGGTCCAGCAAGAAACCGCGTGGTCTGGTTTTCGCCAGCGTGCCCTCGGGCCATGTGGTCAGTCCGGTTTTGTTCAGGGCCACGACTTTCAGCCTCGGCATGCGGCTGATGTCTGGTGACAACCCCAGTGGATTACCGTCGAGCCTGAGGATTTCCAGGTAGGTCAGGTCCTTGAGTTGTTTGACGGCGCCGGCATCCAACACGATCGCGTTATCGCTCAGTTGCAGTCGTTCCAGTCGGTGCAGGGAACCGATGCTGTGTGGAAGGCTGGTCAGGTCGCAACGCCTGGCGCTGAGTTCGCGAAGGTTCGGGAAGGCTTTGAGCAAGCCGTTCGCCTCGCTGGAAAACCGCGTATTGCCGAGTTTCAGGACGGTGATTTTGTCGAGGAACTTTTGCAGCTCCGGGGGGCGCTTTGACCACCAGGTTTCCAGGTTCAGGGGCAGCATCTCGGTGGAGAGGTCCAGCGAGTAGCTGTCCGGATCGGCACGGCGCCCGATATCGCTGTACTTTCGCTTGAAGCTGTTGAGCAGGCTCTCGGCGATATGTTGGCCGCCTTCATCACGAAAAGCCGTGCTGTGCGGCCCCCAGGTGGGTTCCTGCTGATACTCCCAACGATTGAGGATCACGCGCAGTTCATCGAGATCGTTTTCCCGCTGCTCGATGGCTTGCATCGGCTCGCCTTTGGCGATCAGGGCGTTGGCGAAGGCGTCGACTTCGCGGTCACTGAAGTCCTTGTGCAGGTCGAGGATTCGCTCGTGCAGGGTTTCACCGGCCCGGCTGGTAAATGCGCCTCGCACCAGCAGCAGTGTCTGATGCTCGGGCACGGCGCGGATGGGCGGTGCGGCGAGTATCGTTCGACGTTCGCCGAGAGGCTCGATCTTGACCATGGCCCACTGCCTGAGGCGTTCGGTGTCCCCAGGCTTGAAGCCCAGCGCGTTTTGCCCATTGTGCTGGGTCGCCTGCAGCAAGGCTTCGAAAAAGCCCTGCGCTGCATGGATTGGCTGATTCGACCCGTCACGCACCTCATATTTTCCCGCGTCATCATGAATCAACACCCGGACCCGCGCTGCGCTCTCGGGCCCGGCGCTGCAGCGCAGTTCACCGTCGAATGTGCCTTCCCTGATCTCGATGCGCAGCTCACCGAAGGTGTCGCTGTTGATGCGCAAGGTGCCCAGCACCAGGCGTTCCGTGTCGATGTTGATCAACGCGTCATCGTATAGACCGTGGGCGGCGCGCACCGATTGCGTCTCGAATTGCAGTTCTCGCGCCTGGCTTTTCAGGCGCAGCGGCAGGCGCTTTTTCTGCTCGATCTGTTGGCGTTCCGCGGCGCTGGCGTTGGCGAGAATGCCTTGTGCCACCGTGTCGGGCAGGTCGGGGAATTCGCTGAACAGCGCAACGCTGTCGGCGGGTAGCGGGGTGCTGGCAGGCACGGGTGAGCCCAGGCGTTGCAGGGTATCGGTCAGCAATGGTGGTGGTGCCGAGCTGTCCATGTGCATCCGCCGCAGTGCGGCTTCATGGGTGCCGCTGATCTGGCGAATCTGTTCCAGTTGTTGATCGCTGAAGGTATCGGTTGTATGACCAAGTCGCCGCATCAATGTCGAGCCTTCCCACTCGCGCGGGTTTTCCGTTTCGCAGACCCAGGCCCCGTGACCATTGTGGCGCAGGGTCGGTGCGTAGGCATCGAAACGCTGCGGATGGCGGATGCGCTGTTGTCCGGTGACCGGATCGTCCAGCACTTCGAAGTGTTGATCGTTCAGGCGCAGGATGCGCCGGCCCTGATGCTGGTGAAGACCCTGTCCATCAGGTCGGGCGTCCGTGGGTAAATCCACGTCGGTTCGTTGATAGGGACTGAGGTCAGGGTTCCACAGGCGGGTCTCACCGTTCGCCAACTGCACCGGTTTCAAGCTTTCGAAAAACGGCGAGAGTTTCGCCCTTGCGACGTTGCCGATCGCACCTCCCGCGGCGAACGCACCCAGTTGCACCACGCTTTGCAGCACGCCGATGGCTTGTTCGCCAGCTTCGGCGACGCGGCCTTCGGCCAGATCGACGAGACCCTCGACCACCTCATCGGTCAGTTGATACGCGGTGTAGGCCAGCATCAGTTCACCCAAGCCGGGCACCAGTGGCGTCACCACCAGCAACGCGGCATTGAGAATGCCCGAGAGCATTTTCTCCAGGTTGTCCCACCAGGCCCAGCGGGCCATGCGGTCGGCGTACTCGGTGGAAATCGCGATGTCCCATGCGTCGTTGAGCACCTTGTTGATTTTTTGTCGGTGGAAGTAGCCCCACAGGTCGCCGTTGAAAACAGTGTCCCGATCGTTCCTGACGCTCGACAGCTGAAATTGCAGGTTGGGGTTATCCACCGGCGTTTCCCGCCAGCTCGGCAAGTTGGAGCCGGCCGGGGCCGGTTGCCATTTGACCTTGCTCAGTCGGTCGTTCAACCCGGCAAAGAAATGCCCGCGCTGCTGATGGGGCACGAACCGGCTGAAGAATTGTTGGTAGCTGCGAGGGGCGCTGGTATCGCGCAGCTGGCGTGTCAGTTCGGCCATGAAGTCGAGCAACGACGGGTACTGCTTGAGCGGGTGCTGCGGGTCCTGGGGAACATAGGCGATCACGGGCACGGGATCGGTCGCGGTGTTGGCATCAGGGGTGATCAGCACGATGCCGGTCAGGTGAATGTCCATCATCGACAGGTTGTAGCAGTCGACGGAGCGGCCGCTCCAGCGCAGGTTCTTGCGGTCATCGAGCAGTCCCTGCACCAGGTCAAAGGCATCCTGCCCGATGTCGTTTTTCATCAGCGCCATGTTCGCCGCGATGTTGAGCGCGGTCTTGTGGCTGAGGCTGACTTTGTGGCGCAGGACGTTGCTGGCCACCCGGTTATGCGGCAGCAGGAAATCTTTCAGGTGTTGTTGGTAACGGCTGCCGATATCCAGTTCGCGGCACAGCGACTTGAACTGCTCGATACTCAGCTTGTGCTTGAGCTGTACCACGCTGAAATGCCCGCGAACGTCGGGGCGGGTGATGAACTCGGAGTCCTGGGTGAACACCTCCTTACTGGAAAAATTGTGCAGGGCAGCATCCAGCAGCGAGACGGTACGGCTGGTGGTTGCGCCGGTAAAGTTATGACCCCATGACTGTGCTGGTGCATACAGCCGCAACCAGGTCTCTTCGACGTCATCTTCAACGCCGAAACGTTCGTTCAGTGCCTGTTGCAACAAGGGTTTGGCGAAGGCGTAGACATCCTGCAGTTTGCTGAACGCTCGATCGACATCGTTTTGCGCGCTCCAGCCGAGCTTGATCCCCTGTTTCAAGCGTTCCTGTAACGCTTTTGCGGCGTCAGCCTGCCAGTCGGGAATGCTTACCCGGTCAGCTTTCAGTGCGTTGATACGGGTGAGTGAGGCCTCTGATAGCCAGGAGGGGAGGGCCTTCCTGACCAGGTCGAAGTGGATGCTTTGATCCGGGTCTGAAATTCGATGTGGTTGTGGCATTGCCTGATCGTCCGTTGATCATGGATGGAGCGATCAGACTAGGCAGGCGGCAGTCCCAAAAAAAGCGCAAAAACCGGTTCGGAACGACGTCGATTGCGCCCCGAACCCGGTAAAAATCAGGAGTGAAAAATACATAGTTACAGCCACGCGGACTTATCTGCCGATCCATGCCTAGCGGCGGGCGGTTGCCTCGGTTGTCGCTTTTGGCTGGCACATCGTGTGGGTGCCCGGTTGCAGGTACGGCGTCAGGATCGGCGCCATGCCCTTGAGCACCTGCACCGGCAACGCCGAGGTGAAGGTGAAGTTCTCCGCCGAGCGGCCCGGCACGAACGCCGTCAGCGTGCCGAAATGGTTATCGCCGATGTAGAACACGAACGTGGCTGTGCGGTTGAGTGATTTGGAACTCAGGATCCGTCCGCCCGAACCGATGGCCTCGATGCGGTTGTCACCGGTGCCGGTCTTGCCGCCCATGGCCAGCGGGGTTCCATCCGGCAGTTTGAAACTGCCAGCCACGCGTTTGGCCGTACCGGCATCCACCACTTGCGAAAGGGCTTCGCGCATGGCCGTGGCGACTTCGGACGGCATCACCCGTTTGCCGACGTCGGGGTCATTGATCAGTTGGGTTTCATAGGGTGTGTGCGCGGCGAAATGCAGGCTGTCGATACGCAGGGTCGGCATGCGCACGCCATCGTTGAGGATGGTGCCGATCAATTCGGCCAGGGCTGCCGGGCGGTCACCTGAGCTGCCGATGGCGGTGGCCAGCGACGGCACCAGGTGGTCGAACGGATAACCGACTTTCTGCCAGCGCTGGTGAATGTCGAGGAATGCCTCGATCTCCAGCATGGTGCGGATGCGACTGTCACGGGCGCCCTTGTGCCGGCTTTTGAACAGCCAGCTGTAGACCTCCTGGCGCTCGAACTGGCTGGCTTTGACGGCGTCGGCCCACTTGGCGTCGGGGTGATTGAGCAAGTAGCCCATCATCCACAGGTCCAGCGGGTGAACCTTGGCGATGAAGCCCTGGTCCGGCAAGTCGTAGGCGCCGGGACCGTAGGCTTCGTAGAGCCGCACGAGACGTTCATCAGTGAGTTTTTCCGTGAGCTTGGCACCGGTCAGGTGCGAGCGCACGAAGGCGTTGAAGCTTTCCTGACTGGCCTGTGGCAGCAGGTAGCGATGAACGGCGGCCATGCGGATCGGCGTCGGGCGCATGCCGTCCAGGAAGGTTTCGAGCCGTTCCTGGGTGTCCTTGTTCCTGTACTTCTTCCAGAACTTGAGCAGGAACGAAGTGCCCTCGCGGTCGGCGAACTCGGCCAGGTATTCCTGGCGCCGCGGGTCGCGGTCGTCCTTGAGCAGTTCGGCACTGCTGTTCGGGCCGGAGTAGGTGGTGTAGCGCACCAGGTCCCGCATCAGGCGAATGAACGGCAGGTTGATCGACTCGCGAAGGGCGTCGCGCAGGGTCGGTATCCGGCCGTTGTCTTCCTTGCGGAAGTTGTGGAACACATGCAGGCCGCCCCCGGTGAAAAACGCCTCGCCCGGGCTGGCGGAGTATTTGCGGTCCAGGGCTGCACCGAGCATTTTTTGCAGGTCGCGGTCCTTGTTTTCAATCAGGTAATCAACGGCCCAACGGCTCAGGCGGTCCTGCTCCGGCACCTCGACTTTCTTCAGTTCCGGAACGGCCATGCCGGCGTATTTGTCGTGCAACTCGGCGATGATTTGCAGGTAGGTGGTCAGCACGCGCATTTTTGCGGTGGAACCCAGTTCCAGTTTGCTGCCTTCATTGATGTCGAAGGGCTGGTCGGTGCTGTCGGTCTGTACCCGAACCCGCGAGCCGTCCGGTGTCAGTTCGAACAAGGTGAAGCTGTAGCGCACCTGGGTGGTGCTGGTAGTGGTCAGGAGGCGTTCGCCGATCAGGCCGATTTGCGTGGCAAACTCAGGGTCGGCGAGTTTTTTCAGGTACTCGGTGGCCTCGGATTGCAACTCGCCTTGCAGGGTGCTGGTGGCGGAGAGGTCAAGGCGGTCGAGGTCATACAGGGGACGATTGAGCATGCCGGCCAGACGGCTGCGCGCCACGCTGATGCCCTTGTTGGTTTCGATCGGTTGCATGGTCGGCTGGGTGGCCCAGTCGCGGTAGGTCACTTTGCTGGCCAGGGCGGCGGCGGCGAACTCGGCGTCGATCACATGGTTTTGCGCCAGCAGGCGAATATGGCTGTCGGTGAGGTCGGCCAGTTCATCATGGCCCTTGGTCAGGTAATGCGACGGGCGGCGCTGCGCAATCATCAACGACAGCACTTCACGCAAGGCCAGGCCTTTTTCCGCCATGGTTTTTGGATCCGTCGCGGTGCTGTTCAGTACCTTGTTGGCGCTATCGAAATCGGAGCCGTACCACACACGCAAACCCTCAGCCATGCCATGCACTTCACCGTGGCCCGGTACGGCTGACAACGGCACGCTGTTGAGGTAGTCGCGAACCACGTTCTGCCGCGCTTCGAGGGTTTGTGGCCCGGCCTGATAGGCGCGTACGGTGGCTGAAATCATCTGGCGAATTTTTTCCGCGCCATTGACCGTCAAGCCATCGGGGGAATGCCGGTACTTCTCCAATTGCGTGGCCAGGGTACTGCCACCGGCGGATTGGCCGGGCACGTGCAACATCTTGGCCAACTGGGACCACGCCGCCATGCCGAACCGCGGCCAGTCCACCGCCGGGTTGGCGAGCGGCTGCCTGGGGTCGAGCAGGAAGCGGTTCTCGATGAACAGCAGGCTGTTGACCACCACCGGCGGGATCGAGGCAAAGGTTGAGTAAAGCTGCTGCGGGTAGTTGTACTGGTACAGCGGCGCTGCGCGGCAATCGGTGATCGACAACCCGGCCTGGATTTTCTCGGCATAAGGCACGAACAGGCCTTTGTCGGTGTACTTCAACAGTTCCGGAGAAAAGCGGGTTTGCGCCTCCACGACGAAGTTGCGCTTGATCAGGCGCGGCAGGAACTCATCCAGCGAGCTGTAGCCCAGGCGCCGATCGAACGGGCCGTCGCCCGGATAGCGAATCGCATCGCTGGGGCCGGGTTTGAGCTCATAGTTCAGTGACGCGGCGTATTTGCTGACTTCCCGGGCCTGGAACTTCGAGGTGCGCATCTCCCTCATGGCGGCCAGCCCCACGACAATCGCGATAATCAACAGCAATAGCCAGAACGCTCCCCATCCGTGCCTGGAACGACGGGGTTTTTCAGGTATAGGCGCTTCATCCACACTCTCAGTCGGAACCACGGTTTTACTCGAATCGGTTTGCCACAAAGCGCCCATAGTCGATTGATCCATTCACGCAGATTGATCGGACTTGACTCAAGCTTAGACGGTGGTTGGCGAGGGTGAAAAAAATGTGAAGGGCAAAATGTCGGGTTATTGCCGTTTCCTGTGGCGAGGGAGCTTGCTCCCGCTGGGCTGCGAAGCGGCCCCCAGACTGATAAATGCGATTCGTCCGGTTGATCTGGTTCTCTGGTTTTACGACTGCTACGCAGTCGAGCGGGACGGTGCGGCGATCCGACAAGCTCCCTCGCCACAAAGAGGAGCAAACATTGGGAGCTTTATTCAGAGCCAGCACGCATCCTAGAGCGGGTAGTCGCCAATTTTATCCACAAGCCCAGCCCTGAGTGGATTGGCAACAATGTAGCGGGCGAACGGCAGAAGATCTTCTCCATCGCGAATGGCCCGGTCGTGGTAGCCGGATTGCCAGAAGGCTCCACTTTCGTTCAATGCCCGGTTGATGGTGAGGGTGCTCCGGGATTTGATGGCTTGCATGAGTCGCGCCAGCGTTTGCTGCTCAAGCTGGATCAACCAGTGGAAGTGGTCCGGCATGATGACCCAAGCCATTGAATTGACCCATTTTTGATCATGGGCTCGCCTGAGTTCTTCAACCAAAAGGCGTCCAACCCGCCAGTTTGCGAATATTCGGCGGCGCTGATGCACGACTGCGGTTATCAGATAGCCCCGTCCTGGTTCTGAGTACCGTCCGTAACGCAGTCGATGAGAGTTTGGATGTGGGTGCATTCCGTTGCGTCCTTTAGCTGTTGTCTAAGTACGCTAGCTCCTCGTTTTCCCACTCTTGGCTGCGATTGCTGAATGAAATTTCCCAATTCGTGGAAGGATTCGGATCCACGCAGCGCAGTTGTGGCGAGGGAGCTTGCTCCCGCTCGACTGCGCAGCAGGCGCAATACTCCAGACAGATAGGGGTTGCTGGTATGGGGACCGCTTCGCAGTCCAGCGGGAGCAAGCTCCCTCGCCACAGTAAGGGGGTGGTGGACTGAAACGCTTGATTTAGAGCTTTCCAAGCTTTTGCAGGGGCATGACGATGCACCATTGTTGTGCAATACTCGGCGCCGCTTTTCCCACTGATCTTGCGGGTTTTTCCTACAGGACGGCGTTGCCCACGAGGCAGGGCCGGTTCGGGATGCGATGGCTTATCGGCCTGCGCTTCGCCACTCGGTGGTCATATCCAATAACAAGACGAGGTTGTCCCCCATGCCCGTAGGCAATCACCTGCCCCAAGGCGAGACCGCTCAGGGCGGTCCGCTCAAACGTGAACTTGGCGAGCGGCATATTCGCCTGATGGCACTCGGTGCCTGTATCGGCGTCGGCCTGTTCCTGGGCTCGGCCAAGGCGATCGAAATGGCCGGCCCGGCCATCATGCTGTCCTACATCATCGGCGGTCTGGCGATCCTGGTGATCATGCGCGCCCTCGGCGAGATGGCCGTGCACAACCCGGTTGCCGGCTCGTTCAGCCGTTACGCCCAAGACTACCTGGGCCCGCTGGCGGGCTTTCTGACCGGTTGGAACTACTGGTTCCTGTGGCTGGTGACCTGCGTCGCGGAAATCACGGCCGTGGCGGTGTACATGGGCATCTGGTTTCCCGATGTACCGCGCTGGATCTGGGCGCTCGCTGCGTTGATCAGCATGGGCTCGATCAACCTGATCGCGGTCAAGGCTTTCGGTGAGTTCGAGTTCTGGTTTGCCTTGATCAAGATCGTCACCATCATTGCGATGGTGTTCGGCGGCATCGGCATCATCGCCTTCGGTTTCGGCAACGACGGCGTGGCCCTGGGGATTTCCAACCTGTGGACCCACGGCGGCTTCATGCCCAACGGCGTGAAAGGCGTGTTGATGTCCCTGCAAATGGTGATGTTCGCGTACCTGGGCGTGGAGATGATCGGCCTGACCGCCGGTGAGGCGAAGAACCCGCAGAAGACCATTCCGAACGCGATCGGCTCGGTGTTCTGGCGGATTCTGCTGTTCTACGTTGGCGCGTTGTTCGTGATCCTGTCGATCTACCCGTGGAATGAAATCGGTACCCAGGGCAGTCCGTTCGTGATGACCTTCGAGCGCCTGGGCATCAAGACCGCGGCGGGTATCATCAACTTCGTGGTGATCACGGCGGCGTTGTCGTCCTGCAACGGTGGCATCTTCAGCACCGGGCGCATGCTCTACAGCCTGGCGCAGAACGGCCAGGCCCCGGCCGGCTTTGCCAAGACCTCGAACAACGGCGTGCCGCGTCGTGCATTGCTGCTGTCGATTGGCGCGTTGCTGTTGGGCGTGTTGCTGAACTATCTGGTGCCGGAAAAGGTGTTTGTCTGGGTGACGGCAATTGCCACCTTCGGCGCGATCTGGACCTGGGTGATGATCCTGCTGGCCCAGCTCAAGTTCCGCAAAGGCCTGAGCGCCGGCGAAGCGGCTGGCCTGAAGTATCGCATGTGGCTGTATCCGGTCAGTTCGTACCTGGCGCTGGCGTTCCTGGTGCTGGTGGTCGGCCTGATGGCGTACTTCCCGGACACCCGCGTGGCGTTGTATGTGGGGCCTGCGTTTTTGGTGCTGCTGACGGTGCTGTTCTATGTGTTCAAGTTGCAACCGACCCATGTGTCGCAGGGGGCGGTGCGTTCGGTTTCTTGAGTCGTAATGTCTGAAAGACAAAAGCCCCGGTCGATATGATCGGGGCTTTTTGGTTTTGAAGATCAAAAGATCGCAGCCTGCGGCAGCTCCTACAAGGACATGCCGGGCTGCGATCTTTTGATTGGCTGGTTCAAACGCTTGTTGAACTCAAGCCACATCGCCAGCAACGCCATCAACCCGGCACCCACCAGCGCCGTGAAGATCTGCATGGCAAACGCATCGTCGGTCAGGGCATTGACCATGTCCGCCAGGGGCGCCAGCAGCACGCCCAGGCAGAAGATCTCCAGCGAGAAACGGCCCATGCGGCAGCTTTGTTGTGCCAGCCAGTTTTGCGTCCATCCGCTGTCGGGCATCAGTTTCGCCGTGACGTAGGCCAGTGCGAGGAAGTGCAGCAGGCGCACGGGGGACAGATTGGTCTTGCTGATGGGGTAGAAGACGTTTTGCAGGCTCGCGGGCACCACGGCATCGTGCAGGTCCGGCCAACGCCACAGGACGGTCAACACACCGGCGACCACGACATACAACGCCGCACTCACAAACAAGGGCTGGCGTACCAATGGGCGGGTCTCGGGCAAGCGCGGGCGCTGGCTGTGAATCGCAGCGGCACCGCCGAGCACGAACAGCAACTGCCAGGCGACCGGGTTGAAGTACCACACGCCGTCCTTGATGGCCGCCAGGTTCCAGCCCGCCAGTGGCACCATCAGGTACAGCGCCACTGACATCGCGACCACTACCCAGGCCTTGCGCACCAGTATCGGCAGCACCAGGGGCAAGCCCGCCAGCAGCACGATGTACAGTGGCAACGGGTCCATCAGGTTCGGCTTGAAGCGCAACAGCAGTTCATCGATCAGGGCCTGCTGAGGGTTGCTGATGAAGTGGTGCATGCCCATTTCCTCCACCAGATCCCGTGTTTCCACGTGGCTGTTGGCGAAAAACACGATGCCCATCAGCATCGCCAGCAGGAAGATATGCACCACGTAGAGCACCCACGCCCGGCGCAGGATTTTCACGCAGGCGATCAGAAAGCCTTCGCGCGCCAGGACTTTGCCGTATGCCAGCACCGCCGCGTAACCGGCCAGAAACACGAAAACCTCGGCCGCATCGCTGAAACCGAAGTTACGCAGGGTGATTTGCCCCAATGGGTTGTGGGGCACGTGATCCCAAAAGATGAAGATCAGTGCCAGACCACGAAAAAAGTCGATCCGGTGATCGCGCGCTAACGTCATGACAGCAGGCTCGTATCAGCGAGTGAAAATGGAATTGGCTGCGGGCGCAAAGGGCCGCGCGCCAAGTCGGCGGCGCGCAGGGTGGCGTGATTCTCAGTGAATTGCAAAACCGGGATATTACCGAATGTCTCGGGCGTTGCTCCAAGGCTCAACCGCTGGTCTGAAAGGTCCGTCAATCTGCGATTTCTGACAGCAGACAGGCTCAAATACTAATAAGTGCAACGTTCTTGAAACGGGAGCCTCACATGAGACTGTTGTGGAAAGGGCTGTCCAGTTACACGGTGATCGGGGTCGCCAACACCCTGATTCACTGGCAGATCTTTTTCCTGTTGAGCGTGGCGGCCGGCCTCAGTCAGGCGATCAGCAACCTGAGCGCCTTCTGCGTGGCTGCGTCGTTTTCCTTCTACATGAACGCGCAATTTACCTTTGCCGCCAGTGCCTCGATCGGCGGTTATCTGCTGTTTCTTCTGGGCATGGGGACACTGAGCCTGGGCGTCGGTCACCTGGGGGACGTGTGGCGCCTGCATGGCCTGCTCACCGTCATGCTGTTTTCGGCGTTGAGCCTGGTGTTCGGCTTCCTGTATTCCAAATACGTGGTGTTTCGCGAGCGTGATCAATGAAAATCTCGCTCATCGTCCCGGTATTCAACGAGGAGCAGTCGATCAACCTGTTTTACCAGGCGGTGCGTCGCGAGTTGAAACTGGTCGACGCCGAAGTCGAGATTGTGTTCATCAACGACGGCAGTTCCGACCGCACGGCCGAACAGGCGACGGCGCTGGCCGAGGCCGATGAGCAGGTGCTGCTGATCAATTTCTCGCGCAACTTCGGCAAGGAACCGGCCCTGTTTGCCGGCCTGGAGCATGCCAGCGGCGATGCCGTGATCCCTATGGATGTCGACCTGCAGGACCCGATCAGCGTCATACCGCTGTTGGTCGAGCAATGGCAGAAGGGCGCCGATGTGGTGCTTGCCAAGCGCCGCAATCGCGACGTCGACGGCTACCTCAGGCGCCACAGCGCGTCGATTTTCTACCACGTGCTCAATCGCATCGCCTACACCCGGATCGAGGAAAACGTCGGGGATTTCCGGTTGATGGATCGCAAGGTGGTCGATGTGATCCGTTCCCTGCCCGAGCATCAGTTGTTCATGAAAGGCGTGTTGTCGTGGGCCGGGTTCAACACCGTGGTGGTGGAGTACGAGCGGGCCGGGCGGGTGGCGGGGAGCAGCAAGTTCAATGGCTGGAAGCTGTGGAACCTGGCCCTGGAAGGCGTGACCTCGTTCAGCACCGTGCCGCTGCGCTTGTGGACTTACGTTGGTGGCGCGGTGTCGGTTTTCGCGGTGCTTTACGCGGTGTACATGGTGCTGGACAAGATTTTCTTCGGCAACAACGTCCCCGGGTATCCGTCGCTGATGACCGCGATCCTGTTTCTCGGCGGCGTGCAACTGATCGGCATCGGCATCCTCGGCGAGTACATCGGTCGCATCTATATCGAGGCCAAGCACCGGCCGCGTTATGTGATCAAGGACATCGTCGGCGGCAAAGGCCGGGGCGGGCACTAGCATGGGCCGGTTCAGCGATTTTTTCGTTCGCGAGCTCAGCCGGCATCAGGTCTGGCGGTTTTTTCTGCTCGCCACTCTGGTGTATGTCCTGCCGTTGATCCTCGCGGACTATCCCTACATCGACGACAACTGGCGCTCGCTGGCGGCGGGCATGGCCTGGTCCGAACAGGGTCGACTTTTCGCCCAGCTGTTCTACAACGCGCTGACCTTCAGCCATGCCGCGCCGAACATCTTTCCCTTGCCTCTGTTGATCGCCACGCTGGCCATGGCGGCCGCGCTGAGCAGCCTGACCTTCCATTACTTTCGCCAGCCGACCATTGCTTGCTGCCTGGTGTTGTTGCCGCTCTGGTACAACCCGTTCTTCCTGCAGAACCTGTCCTATCAATACGACGGTCCCGCCACGGCCCTGAGCCTGGTGGCGGTGATCTACGCGATCACCTTTCGTCATCCGTGGCGCAGCGTGCAATGGCTGGTGCCTTCGTTTCTGATTGCACTGGCGCTGGGGTTGTATCAGATCAGCCTGAATGTATTCCTGGGCCTGTGTTGCCTGGAATTGCTCAGGGCTGCCAACGATAAAACCGCCCCGGTGCCATGGCGCGACCTGCTGGGCTGGAAAGCCGCCCAGGTCATCCTCGGCGGGTTGATCTACAGCGTCAGCGCTTATCCGTTCATGGACTCCAATCGCACGTTGCTGCTCGATTGGACGGTGCATCCTTCATTGCAGATCCAGATCAACATTGCCCGGGTCCTGGAGAAAGTCGTGCTGCTGTTCCATGGCGGATGGCTCTGGGTGTTCGGCGGGTTGCTGTTGTTGGCGATAGCCGGGGCGGTGCGGCTGGGTCTGAACGTGGCGGCGCGTCAGGACGACGGGCCGAAGAAGCTGTTGATCGGCGTGATGTGCTTGCTGACATTGCCGGTGGTGACGCTGTTGGTGTCCGGTGTCGCGCTGTTTTTCCGCGACTTCAACGAGGGCGCCCGTACCTTGATGGGCTTCGCCGTGCTGCTGGTGTTGCTGTGCTATTTGAGCCATCTGGCGCTGGCGTCGATTCATGAGCGACTGCCACTGTTGTTGATCATTCCGCTGCTGGCCATGCTGTCTTTGTCGTTCGCCTATGGCCGGGTGCTGACGGTGCAGAAAACCTTCGCGTCCACGGCACTGGCCAGCCTTGCGTACGACATCGCCAGCCATCAGTCGCTGCGCGAGGCCAGACGGATCTACCTCTCGGTGACTTACTCCGACCATTGGTTGGTGGCGGCGGCAGGCTCGTTCAAGCAGATGCCGGTGCTGCACTACCTGCTCAACATCGACTTTTACATGCTGGCCGAGAACCTGCCGAAAGCGGGCATCACCAATGTGGTGGCGGAGCGCGAGCGGCGCAATGCGACGCGGGTTGGCTATCAGGGCTATCCGGCGCTGGTGGACAGCCAGTTCTACCGGATTTACCTGATTGGCGATTACGGTTTTATCGTGATGAAGGAGCCGGCCCCGAGCAAAACGCTGCGGTGGTGACGGGCGAAGATCAAAAGATCGCAGCCTGCGGCAGCTCCTATAGGCTGGGTCAGGCGGCGGCTACCTCGTTGGGCTCGAAACTGTCGGCCCGGGCCATCTGCCACATCCGCGAGTAGAACTCGCCGTTCACTTCGCCGGTCAGCAATTCCCCCGGCTTGAGGAACACGTGCAGTTGCGAGAACAGCTTGATCTCGGTCGCCGACATGCGTCGCACCAGATGCTTGGCCGACAACTGCGACGGATGTTCGAGGCCGGCAGCGGCGAGCATTTCCGCCAGGGCCTTGAGGGTGTTGCGATGGAAGTTGAATACGCGCTGGGCCTTGTCCGGCACCACCAGCGCGCGCTGGCGCAGGGTGTCCTGGGTGGCGACGCCGGTCGGGCATTTGTTGGTGTGGCAGCTCTGCGACTGGATGCAACCGATGGCGAACATGAAGCCGCGTGCCGAGTTGGCCCAATCGGCACCGATGGCCAGCACGCTGGCGATGTCGAAGGCGCTGACGATCTTGCCGCTGGCGCCGAGTTTGATCTTGTCCCGCAGGTTCAGGCCCACCAGGGTGTTGTGCACGAACAGCAGGCCTTCGCGCATCGGCACGCCGATGTGGTCGGTGAACTCCACGGGCGCGGCGCCGGTGCCGCCTTCCTTGCCATCGACCACGATGAAGTCCGGGAGGATGCCCGTTTCCAGCATGGCCTTGGCAATGCCCATGAACTCCCACGGATGGCCGAGGCAGAACTTGAAGCCCACCGGTTTACCGCCGGACAGTTCACGCAGTTGTGCGATGAAATGCATCATTTCGATCGGCGTGGAAAACGCCGTGTGGCGCGAGGGTGACACGCAGTCCTCGCCCATCAGGATGCCGCGGGTTTCGGCGATTTCTTTGGTGACCTTGTGCTTGGGCAGGATGCCGCCGTGGCCGGGCTTGGCGCCCTGGCTCATCTTGATTTCGATCATCCGCACCTGTGGCGTGCGGGCTTGCGCGGCGAAGCGTTCCGGGTCGAAGCGACCGTCGCTGGTGCGGCAGCCGAAGTAACCGCTGCCCAGTTCCCAGGTCAGGTCGCCGCCGTGTTCCCGGTGATAGGGACTGATACTGCCTTCGCCGGTGTCATGGGCGAAATTGCCCAGCTTGGCGCCCTGGTTCAACGCGCGGATGGCGTTGGCGCTGAGGGAACCGAAACTCATGGCCGAGATATTGAACACCGACGCCGAATACGGCTGGGTGCACTGCGGGCCGCCGACGGTGACGCGGAAACTGCCCGGGTCGCTCAACGGTGCCGGGCGCATGGAGTGGCCGATGAACTCGAAACCCGACTGATACACGTCTATCAGTGTGCCGAAGGGTTTGTCGGCGGTTTCGTTTTTGGCCCGGGAATAAACCAGCGAGCGCTGGGCCCGGGAGAAGGGCAGGGCGTCGCTGTCGGATTCGAGCAGGTACTGGCGGATTTCCGGGCGGATGCCTTCGACCAGGTAGCGGATATTGCCGAGGATCGGGTAATTGCGCCGCACCGCGTGGGGGCTTTGCAGCAGATCGAACAGGCCGATCAGGCTGAGGACGCCGGTGACGGCGGTGATCGGCCAGAGCCAGTCATAGTCAAGAAAGGGCAGGCTGGCGAGGGTGAAGATCACGCAGACGGCAAAGAAGGCGTAGCGGCTCAGGAGTGACAGGCTCATACGGTTTCCTTGGGTTCGGACTCAATGAATTTGGCTAAACACAAAACACTGTGGGAGCGGGCTTGCCCGCGAAGACGGTGTGTCAGCCACCATCAATGTTGAATGTGAGGGCCTCTTCGCGGGCAAGCCAGCTCCCACAGAAAAGCAAAGCGTTCCACAGGCCATTCAGGCATTTTGTGCCTGGAGAAAAATCGAAAACAGCTCGGACTGGGACTTGATTCCCAGCTTGCTGTACATGTGTTTCTTGTGGACTTTCACGGTTTCGACGGAGATTTCCAGCTTACGGGCGATTTCTTTACTGGAGCAACCGCTGAGCATCAAACGCCCGACATCCAGCTCCCGGGCCGTCAACTGCGCGCCCATGAGCTGCTGCACCGAGGCCTCCAGTTGCACCCGCCAGTCGGCTTGCGGCGGTGCGGGAGCGAGGGCCACCGCTTCGTTGATTTCATAGGGTAGACGCTGGCGCAACAGGCCGAGCACCCATGGCTGGATCAACGACAACAAGGCGATCTGCTGGCCGCTGAAGCGCTGAGTGCTGCCCAGGGACAGGCACAGCGTGCGGTCGCCTTCGAGCTGACAATTGAACTGGATTTCGTCGGCCACCACATTCAGACGAAAGTAGCGCTGGTAATACTCGGTCAGCTCGAAGTGTTCCGGGGCCACTTCCGACAGACGATACAGCCCGCTGCGCGACTGCTCGCGGCAGGCGATGTAGAAGGGGTCGAGCAGGTACAGGCCGCGCAGGTAGTCCTGGAACAACGGGTCGGGGCTGCCGTCAATGCCTGGGCATTCGGCGACCACCTGCGGGCGCTGATCGGTGCTGAAAAGCAGGCCTACCCAGCTGTCGAAGGGCACGTACTGTTCGAGCAAACGCACCAGCTGGATCCAGAAATTGGGCTTGTCCAGGGCGTCGATCAGTTGCCCCACCGAGCGGTGCCAGGCGATGTCGTCCAACGAGAGTGTCATGCATCTACCCCTATCGTGTTACCCCAGCAGCGTGATTCCCCGCCCGGTTGCTTGCTGCGCATACTGGCGCACAGACACCGACCGGGCAATCTTTCTGCCGCCCGGCCCCTGACAAGGAATACCCATGAAGGTCGAACTCGCCCAATTGGCAGGCCGTGACAACGACACGGCCTACAACCTCGAACGCACCCTGGCGGCCATCGCCGGGTGCGCAGCCGACACGCAGCTGATCCTGTTCCCCGAAGGTCATTTGATGGGCTTCCCTTCGGCGGAGTCCGTGGCCGATGTCGCCGAATCGCTGGACGGTCCGTCCGTCAGCGCGGTAATCGACGCCGCCCGTGAGCGCAATATCGCCGTGGCCATCGGCATGGCCGAAAGAGACAGCGGTCGCTTCTACAACACCACGCTGTTGATCACCCCTGAAGGCATCGCGCTGAAGTACCGCAAGACCCACCTGTGGGCCTCGGATCGCGGTGTGTACGAGGCGGGTGATCGCTACGCCACCTGCCTGTGGAACGGCGTGCGCGTGGGCCTGCTGATTTGCTACGACATCGAATTCCCCGAAAGCACCCGTGCCCTGGCGCAACTGGGCGCCGAACTGTTGATCGTCACCAACGGCAACATGGACCCCTACGGCCCGACCCACCGCACCGCCATCATGGCCCGCGCCCAGGAAAACCAGGCGTTTGCGCTGATGGTCAACCGGGTGGAAGAGGGCGATGGCGGTTTGTTGTTTGCCGGCGGCAGTGCGCTGGTCGATCCGCTGGGCATGCTGCTGTTCGAGGCCGGACGCGAGGAAGGGCAGTTTGCCGTTGAACTGGACCTGAAGCGGTTGACGGCGGCGCGGCGGGATTATCGGTACCTGGATGATCAGCGGCTGAAGTTGCCGGGGGCGGTGGTTGAGCATGCTTGCGGATTGCGCGAGCTGCTGATTCCCAAGGGCTGATCCAGATTCTGTGTGACTGGCGCTGGCCCCTTCGCGAGCAAGCCCGCTCCCACATTTGATCTCGGGCATTCACAATTCCAATGTGGGAGCGGGCTTGCTCGCGAAGAGGTCCTCCCAAACGAAATACCTGCTTGATCCTTCACCCAAGCACAACAATGCCACACCCGTAATTTGCGCCGAACTCGGCTCTGCCATAAATCCAATAAAATTCGGAGTAGTCGCTCATGGCTCGCTTGCGACGCACCCTGTCATTTCATCGGCCTGGCGGCGGCTCTTACATGAAACTCAAGCGTCCAAGGAGCGGTCGGTCGGTTGTTGGCCCCGTTCGTGTTTCTTTTTGTCGTCGGGCAGGGCGTTGATGCAGTAATTGATATGGCAAAAAACGAACAACACCGAGTAGACACGATTCATGGGTGGTTCGAAATTGTATTCGGCCAACGCATACGCCCGGATTGCCCTGCGTACGCGGAAGCACCAGACCAAAGAAACCAGCAAAGTCGTAACGTTCCACAAATGGCTTAGCTCCTCGGCATAGGCGACGGGAGTTATGATCAGCAAAGTCCCCAACCCCGACAGCGTCAGAAATCCGACCAGAAATGTCTCGGTCATGACCTTTGTGCGGGTGACCTCTTCAACAGCCGTCGAAACCCTGTATAGCCAGACGTACGAGTAGAGCCCAAACGTCAGCACCGACAAGAGAAGGAAGTGAAATGTCTTGATGTTGATTTTTTCTTTCAGCGTTGAAATGTCGGACATGCGAGGGATTCCAGTGGCGGAGGAGGGCGATTGACCGGTGAATATCGGGGCAGAACACGCTACCAAAGTCGCTTGTGGGAAATTTCCGGGCTTGTTGGCGGAGAGTTCCGGATTCACTCTTGGCCGAGTTTTGAAGGCATGGGATTCTGTGCATCCCTCAACATGGACCTATGGTCAGCGATGTCCTCTTCTATGAATGTTTCACCCAATCACTCCAGGTTCATCCGCATCGCCGCCGCGCTGTTGATCGGCCCTGACGGTCGTACGCTGCTGGTGCGCAAGCGCGGTACCACGGCGTTCATGCAGCCGGGCGGCAAGATCGAGCCTCACGAGCTGCCGGTTCATGCGCTGGCCCGGGAGCTGGAAGAAGAGCTGGGTCTGGACATCGACCCGGCGCAGGCCGTTTACCTCGGTCCCTTCTCGGCACCGGCGGCCAACGAACCGGGTTTTGTCGTACACGCCGAGCTCTTTCAACTGAACATTGATTCGGATGTCACTCCGGCGGCGGAGATCGAAGAGGTGATCTGGATCGACCCGGCCACCGAGGGCGGTGTCGTTCTGGCGCCATTGACACGGGACCTGATCCTGCCGTTTTATCGAGCATCGCTGACCGCGATCGCCTGATCATCACGCAAAGGACCTCGCCCATGATCCCGCTTCAAGACCTGCTGATTTTTGCCGCTGCCGCGTTGCTGATGGTACTGACGCCGGGGCCGAACATGATCTACCTGATCTCCCGTTCGATCTGCCAGGGGCGCAAGGCCGGGGTGATCTCCTTGCTCGGCGTGGTCGCGGGTTTTTTCGTGCACCTGTTTGCTGCGGCCGCCGGTTTGACCGCCGTGTTCCTGGCGGTGCCGATGGCCTATGAGGTGTTGAAGTGGGCCGGTGCGCTGTACCTGTTGTGGCTGGCCTGGCAGGCGGTCAGACCCGGTGCGCGCTCGCCGTTCGAGGCCCAGCAGTTGCCCCCGGATTCGTCGCGCAAGCTGATCACCATGGGCTTTTTGACCAGTGCCCTGAACCCGAAAATCGCGGTGTTCTATCTGTCGGTGTTTCCGCAGTTCATCACGCCGGAGCATGGCTCGGTGTTCAGCCAGAGCCTCATCCTCGGCCTGACCCAGATCAGCGTCAGTTTCTGCGTCAACCTGCTGATCGCCATGTTTGCCGCGGGGATCGCCTCGTGGTTCGTCAACAATCCCACCTGGCTGGCGATGCAGCGCTATTTCATGGGCTTCGTGTTGTCGGCACTGGCGCTGCGGCTGATGCTTGAGCAAAAACGGATGGCCTGAACATGTGGATCGAGCGACTGGATGCCAGCCATGCCCTGGACTATCGGGCACTGATGCTCGAAGCCTACGACCTGCACCCGCAAGCCTTCACCTCGAGTGTGCGCGAGCGGGCGGCGATGCCGCTGGGTTGGTGGGAGTCGCGCCTGACGAGCAAGCTGGACGTGGTGCTCGGGGCGTTCGAGGACGGCCGCTTGGCCGGCATTGTCGGCCTCGCCTTCGAGCCTCGGGAGAAGGCCCGGCACAAGGTGACGCTGTTTGGCATGTACGTCTCGCCAATGGTTCGCCAGCGCGGGCTCGGCTATCAACTGGTTCAGGCGGCACTGACCGAGGCGCAGCACCATGGAGGTTTGCGCCTGATCCAGTTGACCGTCACCGCCGGCAACGATGCCGCGTTCAACCTCTACCGGCGCTGCGGTTTCGTCCAGTTCGGCCTGGAACCGATGGCCGTGCGGGTGGGGGAGGATTACTTCGACAAGATCCACATGTGGCGCGAGCTCTGAAGTCACCGTAGATCCCCTGTGGGAGCGGGCTTTTGTGGCGAGGGGGCTTGTCGGATCGCCGCACCGCCCCGTTCGGCTGCGAAGCAGTCGTAAAACCTGTGCTTACGGAGTCACTAATGGAATGCAGGGGAGCGCTTCGCACTCCAACGGGGGCAAGCCCCCTCGCCACAAAGACTGCATCGTCTGATGGTTTCAGCGTACGGCACTCACACCATCCAATGTCGAAAACGACGTGTCCTTGGCCGTCAGCAAGAAGTCGCGCATGTACGGTGCATCGAGCATGTCGGCGCGGATCGCCGCATACAGCGTGGCGAACAAACCTTTCTCACCCAGCCGCTTGCCTTTTACATAACCCCGCGAGCTGTATTCGTGCAGCGCCCAATGGGGCATGCCGCACACGCCACGACCGCTGGCCACCAGTTGCATCATCATCACCGTCAGTTCCGAGGTGCGGACCTGGGCCGGTTCGATGTCGGCGGGTTCGAGGAAGCGGGTGAAGATGTCCAGCCGGTCCCGTTCCACCGGGTAGGTGATCAGGGTTTCCGGGAGCAAGTCTTCGGGGACGATATAGGCCTTGCCGGCCAGGCGGTGCTGGTTGGCCACCGCGAGCATCGCTTCATAGGTGAACAGCGGTACATAGGTGATCCCGGCCAGATCCAGCGGATCGGAGGTCACCACCAGGTCCAGATCGCCACGGGCCAGGGCCGGCAGCGGGGCGAAGGAAAAACCCGAGGCCAGGTCCAGCTCGACTTCCGGCCAGGCATCGCGGAACTGGTCGATGGTCGGCATCAGCCACTGGAAGCAACTGTGGCATTCGATGGCCATGTGCAGGCGCCCGGCGGTACCCCCGGCCAGGCGACTGATGTCGCGTTCGGCGGCGCGCAGCAATGGCAAGGTGGCATCGGCCAATTGCAGCAGGCGCAAACCGGCGCTGGTGAAGCGCACCGGTTTGGTCTTGCGCACGAACAACGGCATGCCCATGCGCTCTTCCAGCTCCTTGAACTGATGAGACAGGGCCGACTGGGTCAGGTGCAGGCGATCGGCCGCATCCACCAGGCTGTCGGCTTCGCGCAAGGCGTGCAGGGTCTTGAGGTGACGGATTTCAAGCACCGGGTTGCTCCATGAGTAAAACTTGTAGATAAACCGAAAAGGTTGAGTTTGTCTCATGTTGATGCCGCTGTCCACGACGGGGCACATTGTGTGCCCCGCCGTTGTCATTTTACAGCGTGGAAAAGTGTTTGTTGCCCAGCGGTTTGCCGATGTCGCCGCGCCAGATCGCGTCGACCGTACCGCCACTGGCGGCCACGGCCTGTTGCCATTTCAGGCCGAGGTTGCGTTGTTCCGGCAGTTTCAGATGGCCTTTGACGAATTCACCGAATGCCGGCTGGGCCGAGGTGTAGTGGAAGTGCGCGTACCACAGGGTTTGCGCCGGTTCGCTGCGCAGGTCGCGCACCTCGTACTCCTGCAGGAAATCCCGTCGTCCGTCGGCGCGTTTGCCCAGGTCGCGCAAGCCACCTTCCTTGCGGATGTCCACCCTCTGTTGTTCAACCAAATAGTCCAGATAGCCTTCGGTCGGGGTTTTGCTGCTCATGCTTTGATTGATGCGCAAGGTACGCCCCGTGCGCAACATCTCCTCCGCCCGCTTGCGCAGTTGCAGCGCTACGGCATCGGTGGGCGACAAGCGTTCGATGGCCTGGGCACGCATGGTCAACTCCGTGGCCTCGCTGCCCATCATGTGCTCAAGGTCGACCGGGAGCATGTCCTGCCGCGCATAGCCTTCGACTTTGCGGGTGTAGGCGTTTGCCGCCTCCAGCCTGTTCCTGGCTTCTGTCAGCAGTGGCCCGACGTCGGTGGGCAGTTCCGGCTGTACGGAAGCCGTTGGCTCGCTGAGGCGATATTTGCCGCTGGAGCGCGGCAGCCAGGTTTCCGTGTGGCCATCGACCCCTTCGATGGTGATGCGCTTTTGTCGGGTGACGGCGTCGGTGCTGGCGATGCCGATCAGCAATTGGTTGTCCTCGGTCTCGAACAGTTGCTGTCCGGGCCGGCCTTCTTTGGGCACCACAGAAGGTCGCGTCTTGATGGCCCGGCGTGCAAAATCTTCAACCTTGTCCAGGTTGTCCAGAAACGCGGTGACCTGTTCCAGGTCCAGATGCTGCGGATAGCCGAGGGTCCAGGCGCCCAGCTGACGCCGGAACTCGGTATAGGTGACCAGGCAGTCTTCGAGGACTTTACTGCGCTGGCTGACGTTGGCGCTCACCTGGGGTAGCTGATGTTGCGTCAGCAGCGCGCGGCCGACCTTGTTGCGGGCTGCTTTCAACTGCAATTGGAAGTACGTCCAGGACAGGTCGGTCACCGCGTCATAACGGGTGATGATTTCCAGGGTGTGCGCCGTTTTCAGGTAGTAGTGATTGGCCTCGCTGAGTTTCTCATTCACGTTCGTCATGGCCTTCGCAATCTCCTTTTTTTGCGCCGGGTTAGTGATGCGGCGGTTCCAGCGATTGGCTTCCTCGACCGTCGCATGGAGCTGATCGAAATCTTTGAGAAAGTTTTTGCGGATCTCCTTGCGTTGCGCCATGAACTGCAAGTGCGCGGCGGTATCGGTGATCGCTGTGGCATCTGACCGGGCGATCAGCTGATCGATACGATTGAGGTGTTCCACCAGCCGTTCCTTGGCCAGGTTGATCCGCCGCACCGAACGGTCGACGATGATCCAGGCGCAGCTGCTTTGGGTTTTTTCGATATCCGTGCTTTTGCGACCATGGCTGTACGGCATCAGCTCATCGAGATTCAGGTATTGGGCCTGGGCAAGGTCGATATCGTTCGCGCAGGCGACATCGACACGGGTACGAAGGGCCGGGCGTTGCTGAGGTTCGAGACCGAAGTAGTGCTTAAGTAGGGTGTTGTTGCTTTTGGTCTGGGTATCGAGCCGTAGCGTGTAGGCGTCGGCGGTATGGGTCAGGGTCAATTGCCGGCGCAAGGCGCGGTCGGTCCACCAGCGCGGCAGCCAGCGGCGAATGGCGGCAGGCCAGAGTGGGTCAAGCCCGTCGGCCATGTGTCCGAGCACCGCGCCACCGCCCACGCCACCCCCTTCGATCACGGTGCCGTACACGGCGTAGTGGGTGTTCCAGTGGCCTGACTCATCGAGGGCGACTGGCTGTTTGTAGGTCCGGCTGCTGGTGCCGCTCAAACGCCAACGGGGTGGTTCGCCTTCCAGCTCGATGCGATAGATTCGTCCCTGGCTGAGCATGAAGTCGCCGTCGGCGTGGCGATACACGTTGCGATAAATGCCTTCGCTGCCCGGTTGCAGGTCCGCGAGGGAAATCGGTTTTTCATATTCATAACCCTTGAAGCGCTCCAGCGACCGCCGTGCCTGGCGTTGCGTCGATACCTGCAGGGCCCGCGGACTTTTGCCCAGCGCTCGCCACTGACGACTGCGCGTGGCGACGCGGGCGACACCTGGGGTGGCTGTGGTGCCGGGGAGAATGTCCATGGCCGCGTCGATCAGCGACAACAGCACCGCCTCCACCTCGGCCAGGCCATGGCCGACTTCACCGCGCAGGAAGGCCGCCACCGCCAGGTTGGCGCTGTTCCAGGCGTCGTACAGGGCGATGGCCGTACCGACGAAGGGCAGCATGCCCACGGCCATTTTCAGGTAGTTGAACATTGCGCCGGACTTCAAGGCGACCTGCTCCAGGTACAACGCATCATTGGAGCGCGACGTCGCCCGATGGGCTTCCAGCAAACGGCCCATGTGTACATTCAGCAGATGCGCCGCCAGGGAGGTGCTGGCCGGCCAGGGCGTACCGACGCCGATCAGCCCGTCGAAGTTTTTCAATAGGGCCTGGTTGATCCGACTGACGTGCTGGGCGACATCGCCCGTCAAGGCCCGGCCGGCCAGGTAGTTGACCATCGGGCTGCGCAGGCAATCGTTGAACAGGCGCATGCGTGCCTGTTCAAGGCTGTCGAACTGGCGCAGATAAACGCCGTCGGGGCTGTCAGGCAGATACAGCAGGGTCAGGCCGCTGACGTGCTCCACGATAAAGGTGACGCCGGACAAGGTGCTCGGTCCCTGGGCGTGGGTGTCCTTGCCGCCCACGGTCAGGTGCGCGGGCAGCAACTCGATGCGCTTGCCGTCGCTGGCAAAGGCTTCACGGCTGTTGGCGTCGATGGCGATTTCCAGCACTTGCCGGCCGTTGGCATCGATGTCCTTTGCCAGCTCGGCGAATTCGCCTTGCAGGCGAAGCATCAGGCGCCACGGCTCACTCAGGCATTCGCGCCGATGTTCATTACTGAACGTCGATGCCGTCGAGTTGCCGAGGATCATCTCGCGGATCAGCCTTTCATATTGCCCGGCCAGATCCAGCTCGGTGACCAGCTTGCTCAGCCAGGACGTCGTGATGGCGCTTTTCAGTTTCTGCTGTTGTGCGGCGTCGGCACCGCTGACCTCGACCTGCATGAACGACAGTCGCCACCACATTTCCTGATCGATGTTGCTCAGCGCCAGCTCACCCAGGGACAGCTTGCTGCGCTGCTCGCTGGCGAACAGCACATTTTGCTGAGGGGTGCCCGGAGCTGCACCTTCAATGACTACTTTGCGCCAGCTGGTTGAGTCCGGAACGTCGAGCAGCACCTGTACCGCTTGAGTGAGGTCGAAGTCCTGGCGCAGCCGGGCGTCGACAGCCTTGATGGCGAAGGCTTCCCGTGGCGGCAGTTCACGTTCGAGCCACGCGTGGGAGCGCTGCATCGCGCCGATCCAGGATTTGAACAGCGTCTTGAGCCGGTCACGCTGCACGGTGGGCAGTTCGCGATGCCACGACGGCAATTGACCGGCCAGCGCACTGCTCTGGTTTTGCTCGACGATGCGTGCGTACACCCAGTCCCGGGCGGCCGATTGGGGGACGGTCAGGCAGGCGAGGGTCTGCTCGCGCAGTTTTTCCAGTTCGGCCGCACGCTGGCGGGTACGAGGCGGAACAGGATTGGCTGCGATGATTCGGGCCGCTTGTTGTTCACAGCTGTGGAGCTGGATTTGCAGGGCGTATTCAAACGGCGAGCTGCTCAGAGGCAAAATGTGCAGTGCCAGAGCAGGGTCGTTGACCGGGCGTTTGAACAGCGATTGTTCCAGCAGCTGTCGAGAGGCAAACCGTTGCAGTCCACCGAAGCGTCCGGGCCAGTAGAGCAACAGGCTGTCGGTCGAATTCGCCAGCAGCGCCGAGGGTTTGGCAAACAGCAGAACGCCGTCCAGTTCCTCGGTTTGCGTGCGGCGGGTGTCGCCTTCGGTGTCAGTTGCCGACAGTTCCAGCCGTGCGACCACCAGGTCGGCCGCGCGGGGCTGATCGGGGGCATCCAGCACACTGACGAGACATTGATGCTCATCACTGTCGATCTGATTCAGGCTCAATTGCAGTTCGGCTTCGGCGCGCAAGCCGTCCTGGCGTGCCTGGAGCAGGGCGGCGTAATGCGGGCCCGGCTGGTGGCGCAACTCCAGCCATTTGAGGCCATCGGCGGCGTCCAGTAGTGCCGTCGCGGCGGCGTTGCTGGCCTGCTCGGCAGCGCTGAGGGTCTCGAGTTGCTGGTGCAGGCGTTGCAGGCGTGGATCCTTGGCGTCACCCGTAAAGTCGTCGCCGAGCAGACTCTCCAGGGCCGTGCGTTGTTGTGCCAGCGCGCGGTGCCGCACGCCCAAGGGAATATCGGGACTGAGCTGGCCGAACAGGGCCGCGTCGTCGTCAGTCTCCACAAGGGGAAGGTCGGGGGGCGCGGTCAGTACGGCAGCATTGCCGGGCCGGTCGGCGGGGGCGACGGACAAGCGGGACAACAGGGCTTCGGCGCCGGTGCGCAGCACAGCCTTGTCGAGGACGGTGTAATCGACGCTGCCCTTGTCCATCGACAGCCGGGGCTGGTCGAACCGCTGTGGCTGATGCTCGGTCAGCCAGCGCTCCAGTTCAATCCGGCTTTGAAAGGTCATCCAGACGGATGAGTGTGAAGGCAGGTACAACAGCTGAGCGACCGGTTGATCGGTATCCCGGGTGATGACCAGCGCGCCCGACAGAGGGGTAGACAGGCCGTTGTCATCGTTGAGATTCAACTGTTCGACGTACACCGGGTGCTGGTCCGGCGTTGGTGTTGGTGTTTGCGCTGGCGGGTCGATGAGCGCCAGTAACGTTTTGATCTGCCCGGCATCGAGGATGCCTTGGGCAAACGCCCATTGGCTCGACACCTCGAAATGCTGGCGATACAAGCGGATGGCTTGTTCCCGACGCGAGTGATCGGTGCCGAGCGCACGTGCGCTCCACCAAGCGGTGTCGAGGTGGGCTTGCGAGCTTTGCGCCATGAGGCTGAGCCACTGCTCGCAGCATTCTTCCCAGCGTGCCGAGGCGCTCAGGCTCAGGCCCTGGTCCGGGTTGGCGGGCAATGGGTAGATGAGGCCGAAATCGGCCGTAAAGGGTGTGGTTTCGTCAACCATGACGATGAGTCTCCAGAAAGCCGGGCCGTGCCGGCGGTACGGGCATTAGGCGGCAGTCGACAGGAGGAGGGGCGGTACATAGTTATCGCGAAACCGGGTGTGGTGCCGGATGACCGCCCGGCGCTCTTCATCAAACTGTCATGGAACTGTGGCAGCGCGCTTGAACAAACTTCATCAGACTCGCGCTCTACTGGGGTTCTGCGTTTTGGTGTTTTTCCATGGGTGCTGCATTTTTTTCACGAATCGTATTTCTGGCCGCATTGTTGTTCGGCCTGCCGTCGTTGGCGGCCTCGCGTTGTGACGTCAATGTTCCGACCGAGCGGGTGGATCTGGCCCAGGTAAGCCTGGCGTACCAGAGCATCGGTCGTGCGTCGGATCCGGCCTTGCTGCTGGTGATGGGCCTGGGCGGGCAGTTGATCCACTGGCCGGACGAGGTGGTGGTCGCCCTGTGTCAGCAGGGGTTCCGGGTGATTCGCTATGACAATCGCGATGTCGGCCTGTCGACCTGGCGACAAGCCCCGGCCGAAGCCAACCTGACGTTCGAAGTGCTGCGCTACAAACTCGGATTGCCGGTGTCGTCGCCGTACTCGCTGACCGACATGGCCGACGATGGCCTGGGCTTGATGGATGCCTTGCACATCGATCAATTCCACGTGTTGGGCGCCAGCATGGGCGGGATGATCGCCCAGCACATGGCGGCCATGGCCCCGCAGCGGGTCGAGAGCCTGACCCTGATCATGACCAGCTCCGGGGCCGAAGGCTTGCCGGCGCCGAGTGCGGCGCTGGTGCAATTGCTGGCGCGACGTGGCGCACCGAACCGCGAGGTGGCCCTGGAGCAACAGGCCGACTTGCTGGCGGCGCTGGGCAGCCCGATGGTGAGCGATGATCGTCAGGTGCTGCTGCATCAGGCGGCGCAGTCCTATGACCGGGCGTTCAATCCCGAGGGGGTAAAACGCCAGATCATGGCCATTCTCGCCGAGCCGAGCCGGGTCGCGCTGCTCAACAGGTTGCGGGTGCCGGCGCTGGTGGTCCATGGCACGGCCGACCCCTTGCTGCCGGTGATGCACGGGGTGCATCTGGCGGCGCATCTGCGGGGCAGTCAGTTGGTCTTGATTCCGGGCCTGGCCCATCGTTTCCAGGAGGCGTTCAAGGCCCCGTTGCTGGCGGCGGTGTTGCCGTACTTGCGCGAGCACCGTGAAGACACTTCGCACTGGGCGCAGATCGAGCCTGTGGCCGATCACAATCTCCTCTAACCCTCGATCCCCTGTAGGAGCTGCCGAAGGCTGCGATCTTTTGATCTTGAAAATCAAAAGATCGTCCGAACGCGGCCCGAGCCTTCGGCAGCTCCTACAGGGGAGCGATCAGATCGAGTTCAATGGCTCAGGCCGTATTTTTTCACTTTGTCGAACAGCGTGGTCTTGGCCATGCCCAGTTCCTGGCTGGCCTGGGTCAGGTTGCCGCCGCTGCGTAGCAAGGCATCGCTGAGCAGGTTGCGTTCGAAGGCTTCCACCGCTTCGGCAAACGCCAGGCCTTGATTGCTGCCGCCGGCACCGGTTTTCTTGAACGCCGGCAGGCCCAGGGCAAAGCGCTCGGCCACGTTGCGCAGTTCACGCACGTTGCCCGGCCAGTCGTGGCTCATCAAGTTGGAAACGGTCTGGTTGTCCAGCTCCGGCACCGCGCGGTCGAAGCGCAGGGACGATTGCTGCAGAAAGTGTTCGAACAGCTGCAGGATGTCTTCGCGACGCTCGCGCAGCGGCGGCAGTTCCAGGGTCACCACGTTGAGGCGGTAGTACAGGTCGCTGCGGAATTCGCCGGCCTTGCTCGACTCGACGAGGTCGGATTTGGTCGCTGCGATGACGCGGCAATCCACCGCCACGCTCTGGTTCGAACCGAGGCGTTCGAGGGTGCGTTCCTGCAATACCCGCAGCAGCTTGATCTGCAAGGGCAGGGGCATGCTTTCCACTTCGTCGAGGAACAGCGTGCCGCCGTCGGCGTGTTCGATCTTGCCGATCCGTCGTTTGCCCGCACCGGTAAAGGCGTTGGCTTCGTGGCCGAAGATTTCGCTTTCGAAGAGGTTCTCCGGCAGGCCGCCGCAGTTCAAGGCAACGAACTGCTTGGTGTGTCGCCGACTGAAATCATGCAGGCAGCGCGCAACCAGTTCCTTGCCGGTGCCGGTCTCGCCTTCGATCAGCACGTTGGCCGACGTATCGGCGACGTTGGCGATCAGTTCCCGCAGGTTCTGCATGGCCGGCGAGCGCCCGATGATGCGCCCTTCGAGGGAGTCGCGCTCGGCCAGTTGTCGGCGCAGCGACGACACTTCCCGTGCCAGGCTGCGTTGCTCGAGGGCGCGGCGGGCCACGTCCACCAGGCGCTCCGGGGAGAACGGCTTTTCCATGAAGTCGTAGGCGCCTTTCTGCATCGCACCGACGGCCATGGAGATGTCGCCGTGGCCGGTGATCAGCACCACCGGCAGGCTGCGGTCGCGCTCCTTGAGCCGGGTCAGCAACTCCAGGCCATCGATGCCCGGCAGGCGAATGTCGCTGACGACGATGCCGGCGAAGTTGTCGCCGACCCGTTCCAGGGCTTCTTCGGCGCTGCCCACCCCGATGCAGGGAATGTCTTCCAGGGTCAGCGCCTGCTGGCAGCCGAGCAGCACATGGGGGTCGTCTTCGACGATCAATACACTAAGGTCGTTGTTCATATTGGCTCGGCGGAAGTGGGGCTTACCAACGGTAAACTGAGGACGAATGCGGTACCACCGCTGGCCGGGTGCTCGACACCCAGGTGACCGCCGGTGGCGGCGGCCAGGCTGGCAGAGAGGGTCAGGCCAAGGCCCAGGCCCTGTTCGCCGGGTTTGGTGGTGAAGAAGGGTTCGAACAGGTGCTTGCGCGCTTCGGCGTCGATGCCGTGGCCGTTGTCACGCACGCGCAGCCGGTATTTGCCATCGACGGTTTCGCCTTCGAGCCACAGCTCGGGTTGCGGCTGCGCTTGCATGGCGTCGAGGGCGTTGCCGATCAGGTTGACCAGAATCTGCTCCAGGCGGGTCTGGTCGATTTGCACCTGCACAG
This sequence comes from Pseudomonas sp. GM33, assembly GCF_000282295.1. Taxonomy (NCBI): domain Bacteria; kingdom Pseudomonadati; phylum Pseudomonadota; class Gammaproteobacteria; order Pseudomonadales; family Pseudomonadaceae; genus Pseudomonas; species Pseudomonas sp. GM33. The sequence goes on along the minus strand of NZ_AKJO01000087.1, from coordinate 54,492 downwards.
CGTCAAAATGGCGGTGCAATTGCAAAGGCGTGTTTTCCACCCGCGCGCCGTGCAATTGCAGGGCCGCGTCCACCGCTTTGCCGAGGCAGGCCTGCCCCTTGTCGTCACCGCGCCGGGCGAACGAGCGCAGGCTGGCGGTGATGCGGCCCATGCGGTCGATCAGTTCATTGATGGTCTTGAGGTTGGTGCTGGCGACGTCGAGCTGGCCGCGTTCGAGGAAGCGCACGGTATTGCCGGACAAGGTGCGCAGCGCCGCCAGCGGCTGGTTCAGTTCGTGGGCGATGCTGGTGGACATCTGGCCGATGGCCGCGAGTTTTCCGGCCTGTACCAGTTCGTCCTGGGCGCGGCGCAAGGTCTCTTCGGCGTGCCGGCGTTCGCGGATTTGCCCCTTGAGCCGCTCGTTGCTGGCGCGCAGGTCGGTGGTGCGTTCGGTAATCCGACGTTCCAGCTGGTTGTTGGCTTCCTGCAAGGCTTCCCGGGCCGCGAGGCGGGTGGCGATCACCTTGCGCCGCTCGTTCCAGGCGATCAACAGGAAGGCGCAGAGGGCAAACGCCACGGCCACCAGAATCCCCTGGTTGATCGCTTCGCGGCGCAAGTCCTGGAGCGGCGTGAGCAGGGTGAAATTCCACGGCGTATCGCTCAAGGGCCGGGTTTGCGACAGGTAGCTGATGTTTTCATCGTCGGACACCAGTTCGCTGTTGGCCGGGAACGTGAGTTTCTCCACGCCTTCGGACAGGGTTTCCCGGGCCACCGGCTGCAGTTCGTTGAGCGGGAACCAGTAGTACTGCAGGCTGCGGGCAAGTTTTTCCTTGGTTTCTTCGCTCAGCGGCACCACCGATTTCAAGCGTCGGGCCGGATCGCTGGAGAGAATGATGATGCCGTTCTCGTCGCTGACGAAGGCTTCCAGCCGCGCGCGCTGCCAGCGCTCTTCCATGGCTTCCAGGCGCACCTTGACCACCGCGACGCCGATGATCTTGCCGTGTTCTTCCAGGCCATGGGCCAGGTAGTAACCGGGTTCGCCGTTGGTGCTGCCGATGCCGTAGAAACGCCCCGGCTGACCGCGCACGGCGTTCTGGAAATAGGCGCGAAAGGACAGGTCTTCACCCAGGTAACTGTCGACATCGCGCCAGTTGCTGGTGGCCATGACGCGGCCGGTGGTGTCCATCACGTAGATGGCCCGACTGCGGCTGCGCCGGTTCAGGCCTTCGAGGTAATCGTTGACCGTTTGCCGGTGTTCCGGGGTCGGGTCGGCCAGCAACTGCGAAACACTGGTTTCGAGCTCAAGCAGGCTGGGCAGGTAAGTGTATTTGCTGATTTCGCTTTCGACGGCGCGGGCATGCAGTTCCAGCTGACGCTGGCCGTTTTCGCTGAGGTTGCGAATGCCATAGTGCTCACTGATCCAGAAGCCGATGTAGCCCAGGCCGATCATCATGGCGATGATCAGTGGCGGCAGGAACAAATGACGAACCAGACGGGGTTTCACGGCGAGTGATGGCGACGCTGCGCGATAAAGATTAGGGTCGCATTTCATCACAGATGCCTTGGGTCAACCACCACTACAGCCTTGACGCGCCCTTGTAGGAGCTGCCGCAGGCTGCGATCTTTTGATCTGGCTTTTGATTCTGGCGAACGTCCGGTCACAAAAGATCAAGATCAAAAGATCGCAGCCTGCGGCAGCTCCTACAGGGGCGGCGGTGTTTTTCTTAGTGCTGCAGAATCTTGTTGAGGAAGTGCTGCGTACGCTCGGCACGGTGGCTGATGTCGCCGAAGAACTCTTCTTTCTTGCAGTCTTCGATGATCTTGCCGGCGTCCATGAAGATCACCCGGTCGGCCACTTTACGGGCGAAGCCCATTTCGTGGGTCACGCACATCATGGTCATGCCTTCGTGGGCCAGTTGCACCATCACGTCGAGCACTTCGTTGACCATTTCCGGGTCCAGCGCCGAGGTCGGTTCGTCGAACAGCATGACGATCGGGTCCATCGCCAGCGCACGGGCAATCGCCACGCGCTGCTGCTGACCACCGGACAGTTGGCCAGGATGCTTGTGGGCATGGGCCGAGAGACCGACGCGCTCGAGCAGTTGCAGGCCTTTCTTGGTGGCTTCTTCCTTGCTGCGGCCCAATACCTTGATCTGCGCGATGGTCAGGTTTTCGGTGATGGTCAGGTGCGGGAACAGCTCGAAGTGCTGGAACACCATGCCCACGCGCGAACGCAGTTTCGGCAGGTTGGTCTTCGGGTCGGCAATGGAGGTGCCGTCGACCACGATGTCGCCCTTCTGGAAGGGTTCCAGGGCGTTGACGCACTTGATCAGGGTCGACTTGCCGGAACCGGATGGCCCGCACACCACGATCACTTCGCCTTTTTTGACCTCGGTGCTGCAATCAGTCAGAACCTGGAAGTCCCCATACCACTTGTTGATGCTTTTGATAGAGATCATACGGCGAACCTTTTTTGCAGACGCTTGACCAGCTGCGAGGCGGCAAAGCTGATGATGAAGTACACGAGACCCGCGAAAATCAGGAACTCATTGGAGCGGCCAATGATGTCGCCACTGGCGCGCGAAGCATTGAGGAAGTCCACCAGGCCGACGGCGTAGACCAGCGAGGTGTCCTGAAACAGGATGATGCTCTGTTGCAGCAACAGCGGCGTCATCTTGCGGAACGCCTGCGGCAGGATGATCAGGCGCATCATCTGGCCGTAGGACATGCCCAGGGCCTGGGCAGCGCCCATCTGGCCCTTGGGAATCGACTGCACGCCGGCACGGACGATTTCGCAGAAGTACGCCGCTTCGAACATCATGAACGCCACGATGCACGAGGCGAACGCGCCGATCGGGGTGTCTTCGCCGGTGATCCAGCGCAGCACGAACGGCACCGCCAGGTAGAACCAGGTGATCACCAGCAGCAGCGGGATCGAGCGGAAATAGTTGACGTAGGCACCGGCCAGGTTCGACAGCAGTTTGCTGTGGGACAAGCGACACAAGGCCAAAATGGTGCCGAGAATGATCCCGCCGACGACGCCCATGATCATCAGCTTGAGGGTCATGACCATGCCGTTCCACAGGCCCGGCAGGGACGGGATGATGCCCGAGAAGTCGAATTCCATCATTTACCCCCTACGGAGATCAGGCCCGGTACGGCGACTTTCTTCTCGACCAGGCGCATCAGCAACATCAGGCTCATGTTCAAGGTGAAGTAGATCAGCGTGGCCAGGGTAAAGGCTTCGAACAGGTTGGCGGAGAACTCGGCGGTCTGTTTGGTCTGCGCAAGCAACTCCATCAAGCCGATCAGCGAGGCCACGGAGGTGTTCTTGAAGACGTTCAGGAACTCCGAGGTAAGCGGCGGAATGATGATCCGGTAAGCCTGGGGCAGCAGCACGTTCCAGTAGATCTGCGGCAGCTTGAAACCCATGGCGCGGGCCGCGGATTCCTGGCCTTTTGGCAGCGCCTGGATACCGGTGCGCACCTGTTCGCACACCCGGGCGGTGGTGAACAGGCCCAGGCACACGACGACGCTGAGGAAGGCCGAGGTGGTCGGGTTCAGGTCCTGCTTGTACCACTCTTGCAGGTCGGCCGGCAGCAGGTCGGGTACCAGGAAGTACCAGATGAACAGCTGAACCAGCAGCGGCACGTTACGGAAGAGTTCGACGTAGCAGGTGGCGATGCCCGATACGATGCGGTTCGGCACGGTACGCATGACGCCCAGGATCGAGCCCAGTGTCAGGGCGATGATCCAGGCCGCGATGGCGATGCCGATGGTCCAGCCCAGACCGGACACGTACCAGTCGAAATAGGTCTCGCTGCCCACGCCGGTGGACTTGAAGAACACGCCCCAGTCCCAGTTGTAATTCATTAGGGTCTCCCCTCGGATTCGATCGATGTACAAATGCCCGCTTGGGGGAAGCTCCGTTCCCGCCTGTCCTTGGGGGACAGGCACACGCGCTCGGCTCGACAGCCACCGGTTCGAGTGTTTCCAGAAATGCCAGCAGGGAGTGCATTCCCCTGAAAGGGCTACGGCCCTTTCAGGGGATAAGGTTAGTCAGAAATCAGGACTTCTTGTCGTCAGCCGCTTTATCGGTCGGATTGGCGATCAGGGCCTTGAGCTCGTCGCTCATCGGGAAGTTCAGGTTCAGGCCTTTTGGCGGGATTGGCTGCATGAACCATTTATCGTAGATCTTGTTGATCTCGCCCGATGCGTAGGTGGCCTTGATGGCGTCATCTACAGCCTTTTTGAACGGCTCGTCGCCTTTGCGCACCATGCAGCCGTAGATTTCGTAGGACTGTGGAGTGCCGGTCACGGCCCAGTCGCTTGCCTTCTTGGCCTTGGCCGCTTCACCGGCCAGCAGGGCGTCGTCCATCATGAACGCAACGGCACGGCCGGTTTCCAGCATCTGGAAGGATTCGCCGTGGTCTTTGGCGGAGATGACATTCATGCCCATCTGCTTGTCGGCGTTCATCGCCTTGAGGATGCGCTCGGACGTGGTGCCGGCGGTGGTCACGACGTTCTTGCCGGCCAGGTCAGGGAAATCCTTGTACTTGGAGTCTGCCTTGGACAGCAGGCGAGTACCGATTTCGAAGATGCCGACGGAGAAGTCGACCTGCTGCTGACGCTCGACGTTGTTAGTGGTGGAACCGCATTCGAGGTCCACGGTGCCGTTCTGCACCAGCGGGATACGGGTTTGCGAAGTCACCAGGTTGTATTTGACCTGGAGGTTCGGCATGTCGAGGTCTTTTTTCAGGGCTTCGACGACTTTCAGCTGGATGTCGTGGGAGTAGCCGACCGGTTTGCCGGAAGCATCCGCAATATAGGAAAACGGAATGGAAGCGTCGCGATGGCCCAGGGTGATGGTGCCGGACTCTTTGATCTTCTTCAGGGTGCCGGTGAGTTCGGCGGCGAAAACCGGAGTGCTGATCAGAGCGGCAGCAATGGCTGCGCCCAGGATATGGGGAACGATGCGCATCAAATTTTCCTCGACTTTGTTTTTTTTATGGAGCCAGTTCATCGGCCCTTTTGTGCTGCAAAACACCTGAGCGCTACGATGAGTGAGCGCAAAGGACATTCGTCGAAGAAGTGTAGAGCATGACTCGTGCCAGACCAGTCGGCATTAGTCAAAGTGTTGATTTATAAGGAAATTAAGTTTTTATTGCGCTGGAATATCAGTGAAATGATCCGGTTAACCGAACCGACCAACAGGTCGCGTTCGGAAAACCGAATGGTGGCGGGGTGCTACCTGATCATCAGGTGTACTTGCGCTTGTCCGGGGCTGGCGGGAAGTACTGGTACAACCAGGTCTCACTCAGCGTGCGGTCGTTGGTGCGGATGAACAGGCGTAGCTCGACGGGCTCCACGCTGTCATTGGTCGGGTACCAGTCAAACAGGACACGGTAACCCTTGATGTCATCGAGCTTGAGCACGCTGAAATCCTTGACCTCGCCGTTCGAACAAGTGACCACCGGCTCGATGCCCGCGCCCTCGGGCAGGCGGTCAAGGCCGCCGCCGGTGAAGTCCACGGCAAAACGACGGGCCCAGACGGGCGGGTAATGCTCGCCCGGCGCCCAGCCTTCGGTGAAACCGCCCATCCCGGAACGGGTGGCATTGACCCGCGCCAGCGGCGTGCCGACCGGTGGCAGCGCGCTCCAGTAGAGCTTGTAGCCGTAGTTCAGCGAGTCGCCGGCAGCCACCGGTTTCTTCGGGGTCCAGAAGGCGACGATGTTGTCCATGGTTTCGCCGGTGGTAGGGATTTCCAGCAGATCGACCGAGCCTTCGCCCCATGCGGTGGTCGGTTCGACCCACAGGCTCGGGCGGCGGCTGTACCAGTCGACGGTGTCCTGATAGCTGGCGAACTCGTGGTCGGTCTGCACCAGGCCGAAACCTTTCGGGTCCTTGTCGGCGAAGGCATTGAATTGCAGGGTCGCCGGGTTGTTCAGCGGGCGGCAGATCCACTCGCCGTTGCCGCGCCACATGGCCAGGCGGTCGGAGTCGTGGATTTGCGGGTGAATGGTGTCGCACATGCGGCGTTCGTGGGTGCCGCAGCTGAACATGCTGGTCATCGGCGCGATGCCCAACTGGTCAATGGCGGTGCGCGCGTTGACGTGGGCATCGACCTCCATCACCACGCGTTCGGCCTGGCAGTCGATATCGAAGCGGTAGGCACCAGTGGCGCTCGGCGAGTCGAGCAGGGCGTAGACCACGAAGCGGGTGCTGTCCTTGTCCGGCGTCTCGAACCAGAACTTGGTGAAGTCGGGGAATTCTTCGCGCTTCTTGGCGTAGGTGTCGATGGCCAGGCCGCGGGCTGACAAACCGTACTGGCCGGTGGCGTCCACCGCACGGAAATAACTGGCGCCGAGGAAGGACACGACGTCGTGCTTGTCCAGTTCCGGGGCCTTGAACAACTTGAAGCCGGAGAAACCCAGGTCGCCCTTGAGCTGTGCAGTGTCGACCGTGGTGTTTTCATAGTTGAACAGCGACGGGCGGAAATGCACCTCGCGGGCCATCCGGGTTTTCGGGTCGACGCTGTACATGCGCACCGGCTGCTTGAACCCCATGCCGACGTGGAAGAACTGCACGTCCAGTTGGCCCTTGAGTTCTTTCCACAACGAATGATTGCCGTCGTAGCGGATCGCATTGAAGTTCTGCGGCGTCATGGTCGCCAGGGTCGGCGGCAACTGTTGCTTGGTGTCCTGGTAACGATTGCTGGCGAGCTGTTTGGCCTGGAGCTTCAGCGCCTCGAAATCGAATGCGCTGGCCTCGCCATCAGCGGTGCCGCCACTGGCGGCCCAGGCTTGGGCGGCCAACAGGCCTGTAGCGGACAAACCGGTGTAGGCCGCGATGGCCATGGAGGCTTTGAGCAAGTTCCTGCGGTGCATAAATACAACCTGTCGTGAGCAATCCCGCGCCGTTCCTGGCACGTGCTGGATCAGAAAAAACGGTTCGGACATGCCTTCGGCCAAACGCAACGGACTGTAGAACAGATGCCCGACAGCTTAAACCGTTCGATTGCAGAGCAAAATTGATTGATGGCACAGCGCCGGCTCGGCAATGAAACAAGACATGTCGGGAAACAATTCCGACAGGGGTTTCTGATTTACAGGGCATTTCTGCTTTTTTTGACTAATTACTCTAAAAACCGCTTTTCAGCGCCCGGAATATTTCTATTCTGTGCACATGACCGGTTTATGCCCTTCGGACCGGTGCGGTTCAGCGGGCACCCAGCGGCTGCTGAAAAAGGGATAGGGCGATGCGGTTTTTTGCAGTTTTCTTTGACGTATAGAGAAGGACATCGTCCATGTCGAAAGTACAAGGCATCACCGAAATGTTGGGAATCTTTCCGTGCCTGGCCATCGGGCGACGCAGGCGCCGGCTTAATAACGAGGAAATGAAACTGGTGGAGCGGTATAGGGAGCTGTCGGAGAGCGACAGGATCGCGATGAGGTATCTGGTGGATGCGATGAGGAGTGTTTCGCGGTTTTGAAGCAGGGCGGGTTACCGTGAGAGCCATCTGGCTTTTACGGTAGCCAGATCCATCAACTTGCTGTGGCGAGGGAGCTTGCTCCCGCTGGGGCGCGCAGCGGCCCTCGCTTTACCTTCAAAGCGAGGACTGCTTCGCAGTCCAGCGGGAGCAAGCTCCCTCGCCACAGGTCATGTATTCAATCCCTGGGAGCCGGAGAAGGTCGCTGTCCATGCATCAGCTCAGGCACATCACGCCACTTCACCCAGGTCTGTTGTTGCCAGTGCAGCAGCGGCACAGTGACGCCGGCCCAATGCACCGAACTCAGGCTCGGGCGGTTTTCCACAGGTGTGGCGCTGGTTTCCCGCATCATGGGTATGACTTCGTTGCTCAACCACTGACGCAGATTGCGGTTTTCCGGGACGAAGTGGTGAACCAACAAGGCGTACATGCCTGATTCGCTGACCATCAGTGTTTCGACCGTTTTGCCGTCCTTGAGCAGACAGACGCTGCGACGTTGGTCGGGATCGAGTTTCAAGGTCAGGCGTTCATTGAGTGGTTTGCCCATCAAGCGACCCAGATCCTGGGCGCAGAACCAGGCTTGATTGTTTTGCATGAAGGCATGGAGGAAGCGGTTGTGGCGGGTGGAGACTTTAGGGATGAAGCAGGAAGGAATTTCAGTCTGATGTGATGTGTGCTTGTGCATTTTTCGACTCCATGTTGAAAAAGGAGCCGCCACTAACCCTTCGACAGATTTGGGTGGCGGACCGTGCGGCGTTCGAAGTCGGAACATTCTCGATCAACATGGAAGCCGAGAGGCCCGCGCCACACGGCCCGCCATAACGCGAAACTGAAAGGCAAAAAAATGCCCCAGCTCATATGGGGGCGCGGATGCGCCATGTTGATATGTTCCGGCTTCGACTCCGGGCCGCTGATTTGGCAGCGACGGATTGAAGCCTATCGGTCAGGCGCTCGCGGCGCCAAGTCTACTCTGGCTACGCTTGTTGTAGGAATCGGCGCCGGTATTCGAAGGTGCGATCTGTAGGATTTTTCTGTTTTTGCATTGGCTGCAGAGAAGCGGCACCTGAAGCGCGCTTTTTCCTTTATGTATTCGAGTCCAGCAAACGAACTGCAGGTCTTTTTCCATGCTGATCGAATTCTCGGTTTCCAATTACCGTTCGTTCCGTGACAAGCAAACCTTGTCCATGGCGGCGACTCCTCTCCTGAGCAAAACGCGTAATACATTCAAGCCGCCCTGCGCAGAAAAGCTCCCCGACCTGTTGAAGGTGGCTGCGATTTACGGCCCAAATGCTTCCGGCAAGTCTTCATTGGTCCGCGCGATGGGGGTCGTCGGGCGCTTGCTTGCCATGGAAACCAATCCAATTGACGCGTTGCTATCGGTTTCGCCTTTTCGTTTTGATCGCGCGTTGAAGGATGCGCCCAGCGTATTTGAATACAACTTCATTCAGGGAGGGCAGCGCTATCGGTTTGTGCTGGGGTTAACTGGGCAGCGGATCGTCAAAGAGCAGTTGCTCTCTTATCCAGGAGGGAACGAAACGCTTCTGTATGACCGCCAATTCGACGCCGAAGGGGAGCGTTATGTTTTCGGGACGGCGCTGGAGGGCGGGAAAGAAGTGCATGGCGCCTGGCGGCGTCTGACGAGCCCAAAAATGCTCTTCCTCGCGCAGGCCGTGAAGAACAGCAATGAAGAAATGACTCAGTTGCGAATGCCGTTCAGTTGGTTCCAAACCGGACTTCTCGTGGTCGAGCAGAACAGCATGATGGAGCTGTCGACGGCGTCGATCCGATTTCTTCAGATGGTGTCGAGCCATACGAACGATCTTCGGGACTTTCTCAAGGCATTGGACATTCCGGTCTCTATCATTGAGCTCAATTCAGACGAGGTCGATGCCGTTCAGAACAATAAAGAACCTACCTTGAAGGAGATCTTCGCTGCGGTTCAAAAGAACAAGGTGACCCTCACACACTCCAGTCATTTAGGTGCTGCGGAGTTTGATTTTTCGGAGGAGTCGTGCGGTACAAAGAACCTGATTGGCTTTTGGTTGCCCTGGTTCATGATGAATCAAGCGGGGGGTAGCGGAGTGCTTTGTGTCGATGAACTCAACAGCAGCCTTCATCCCGACATCGTCGCTGACTTGATCGACAAGCATCTGGACAGTGGCCTCGATACCCAGCTGATTTTTACAACGCACGACACTCATCTGATGAACGAAAAGATTTTGCGGCGGGATCAGTTCTGGATTACCGAACGTGATGCCAACGGCGCGACCAGTTTGTTTTCCATCCACGATTTTGAGGGGGGCGAAAGTGAGGATGTCGAGAAGCGCTACTTTGAAGGCCGTTATCGCGGGCTACCGTTGATAAGGCAGGGCTGAGCAATGGTGAGTTCAGGCAAGTCATTTGATCGCAGGCGTTCAGGGTACAAGCCTCAACCTAAAGTGTTGGTGCTCTGTGAAGACAGCAAGTCAGGAAAACGCTATCTGGAGGAGGCTGCCTTTTATTTTCGGGCCAAGGCCCAGGTGGAAATTGCTCACTGCGGCGTCACACATCCGAGTGGCATTGTTGAGCGAGCAATCAGCCGGCAGAAGTACTTCGACAAAGTGTTTTGTGTATTGGATCGCGATACACACCTTTGCTTTCAGCGTGCATTGAATGTTGCGCAGCCTCATCCAAAGATCAAAGTCATTGCATCGTATCCCTGTTTTGAGTTTTGGCTACTGCTGCACTTTGGTTTCAACCGAAAGCCCTTCAGAGCTGTCGGGAAACATTCCCCTGGTGAGTTGGTGAGCAAGAGTTTGCGAGAAAAGCCAACCATGGAAAAATATGAGAAGGGCAAAGACATCAACTACTTTGCCCAGCTGTTGGGAGCGCCGTTCCAAACTGCAAGAGCTTTGGCACCGAAGATCCTTGAGGACGTTGCCATCAGCGGCGAGCCAAACCCCAGCACCGAAATCCACCTGCTTATGGATGAATTCGAAAGCCTCTCCAAGCCGCAGCCGATTTAACATCAAACCCTGCCCGCATCGCTGCGGGCAGGGTGCTCAATCAGCCCACTTCCCCCACCGCCCGATACGCCTCATCAATCGCCGCATGAGCATAAGCACTCCACGCCGCGTCCGAGTTGGCGATGCTCACCCGTCCAACCGGCTGACGGGCCAGGTTCATCAGTTTTTCGCTTTCGTCGGCATCGTCGTACAGGCTGTTGGAGAAGTACGCGTAGCCGTGTGACCAGCGGTTGACGGTGATGGCGAGGATGTCGGTTTGGTGGTTGAAGCCGCCAGGGCCGAGCATGCGTTGCAGCTGGTCACGCAGTTGCGTTTCCAGTTGCTCGAACGAAAAGTCGCGGCGGGTGATATCCATATTCAATCCTTGTTGGTTTTTCAGATCGCCCCGGCGCCACGACGGCACCGGGGCGAATGCCGTTACCGGCTGACTTTCCAGGCATCGCCCGCCGGGGCGGTGCCGTGGTCATACGGCTTGGCGATCCACATGTAGAGCAGGCCCAGGCCAATCACGATGGCCGTGCTCAGTACCATGGCGTAGTTGATGTACCAGGCGGCATCCGGTGTCCGTGGCCAGGCCATGTTGATAATGGCCCCGACACCATAGACCAGTGCGCCGAAGTTCACCGCCCAGCCCCAGGCGCCGAGGGTGAATTTGCCGCTCGGTTTCCAGCCCTTCATGCGGGCGTACAGGGCCGCGAGCACGATCATCTGGAACGCCAGGTAGATGCCGATGGCCGCGAAGCTGACGATGGTGGCGACCGCATCCTGCAGGAAGAAGCCGAGGATGATGATCAGCGCCGGCAGGACACCGGAGACGAACAACGCGGCAACCGGAACCTGCGTCGTAGGGGAAATCTTCTTCAGCAGTCGGCTGCCGATGACCATTTCGTCACGGGCGTAGGAATACAGCAGGCGACTGGCCGCCGCTTGCAGACTGATGACGCAGGAGATGAAGGAAATCATCACCACGCCCATCACCACTTTCGAACCTACCGGCCCGAACGCGTTGTTGAGGATGGTGGTGACCGGGTCCTTGTCGGTGCCATTGATCACCGCTTGCATGTCTGGCACTGCGAGGATCAGCGCCAGGCAGGCGAACATCGCCGCGATGCCGCCGATGTAGATGGTCATGCGCATCGCCACCGGGATCTGCTTGCTCGGGTTCGGGGTTTCTTCGGCCACATCGCCGCAGGCCTCGAAACCGTAGTACAGGAACATCCCCGCCAGCGAGGCGGTGAGGAAGGCCGGCAGGTACGAGCCGTCGACGCTGATATCGAAGGTGTTGAACAGCACGCTGATCGATTGATGACGCTCGAAGATCAGCAGGTAAACGCCCACGATGACTGCGCCGACCAGTTCGCAGAGGAAGCCGAACATGGCGATGCGCGCCAGCACTTTGGTGCCGCTGAGGTTGACCAGGGTGGCGAACAGCGTCAGCACCAGGGCAATGACAATGTTGGTGTTGTTGTTCGGTTCAAAACCCATCATCGCGGCCAGGTACGGGCCGGCGCCCACGGCAACCGCCGCGATGGTCACGCACAGGGCGATGGAGTAGATCCAGCCGACCATCCACGCCCAGCGTTTGCCCACCAGACGGCGGGCCCATGGGTACACGCCGCCGGAAATCGGGAACTGCGAAACCACTTCGCCGAAGATCAGGCACACCAGCAACTGGCCGCAACCGACCAGCAGATAAGCCCAGAACATCGGTGGCCCGCCCGCGGCCAGGCACAGGCCGAACAGGGTATAAACCCCGACGACCGGGGACAGGTAGGTGAAGCCCAGGGCGAAGTTTTCCCACAGGCTCATGCTGCGATTGAAGTTGGAGGTGTAACCCAGTTTGCGCAGTTGCTCGGCATCGCTGTCGGCAAGGACTGCAGAGAGATCGGGTGATGCACTCATGTGTGATTGCTCCGGAAAATCGGCAGATTTCGGATGTCCGACACCGTGGCGGGGCCTTGAGGGCACCGCCAGGATCGGTGGTTATTGTTTTTTGGTGTTGCGGTGAATCCTTGATGTAAATCGCCGACATCATCCTTGTGTCTGCTGAAAAGATCGCAGCCTGCGGCAGCTCCTACAGGGATCGCATGCATCGCACATTCCGCGCCCTGCACAACGCCTGTAGGAGCTGCCGAAGGCTGCGATCTTTTCGCTGTTAATGCTTGAACATCACATGCCGCACAACGGTGTAATCCTCCAACCCATACATCGACATGTCCTTGCCATACCCGGACAACTTCTGCCCGCCGTGGGGCATTTCGCTGACCAGCATGAAGTGCGTATTCACCCAGGTGCAGCCGTACTGCAAGCGCGCCGACATCCTATGGGCGCGGCCGACATCGGCGGTCCACACGGAGGAGGCCAGGCCGTAGTCCGAATCGTTGGCCCAACCCAGCACCTGCGCTTCATCGCTGAACCTGGTCACCGACACCACCGGCCCGAACACTTCGCGACGGACGATTTCGTCGTCCTGCTGGGCATCGGCCAGCACGGTCGGTTCGAAGAAGAAGCCATTGCCCTCGACAGCCTTGCCGCCAGTGATCAGGCGAATGTGCGGCTGGGCGATGGCGCGTTCGACGAAGCTGGCCACGCGGTCGCGGTGTTGGGCGGTGATCAGCGGGCCGAGTTCGGTCGACGGATCGTCCTGCAAGCCGTACTTGATGCTGCTGACGGCGGCGCCGAGTTTCTCGACGAATTTCTCGTAGATGCCTGCCTGGGCGTAGATGCGGCAGGCGGCGGTGCAGTCCTGGCCGGCGTTGTAGAAACCGAAGGTGCGGATGCCTTCCACGGCAGCGTCGATGTCGGCGTCGTCGAAGATGATCACCGGGGCCTTGCCGCCCAGTTCCATGTGCATGCGTTTGACGCTGTCGGCGGTGCTGGAAATGATGTTCGAGCCGGTGGCGATCGAACCGGTCAGCGACACCATGCGCACTTTCGGGTGAGTGACCAATGGGCTGCCGACGCTAGGACCGCGGCCGAACACCAGGTTGAGCACGCCGGCCGGGAAGATGTCCGCCGCCAGTTCGGCCAGGCGCAGGGCGGTCAGCGGGGTCTGTTCCGACGGCTTGAGCACCACGGTGTTGCCGGCGGCCAGGGCCGGGGCGATTTTCCAGGCGACCATCATCAGCGGGTAGTTCCACGGCGCGATGGAGGCGATTACGCCCACCGGGTCGCGGCGGATCATCGAGGTGTGGCCAGGCAGGTATTCGCCACCGGCCGAACCGTTCATGCAACGGCTGGCACCGGCGAAGAAACGGAACACGTCGGCAATCGCCGGGATCTCGTCGTTCAGCGCGGCGCTGTAAGGCTTGCCGCAGTTGTCCGATTCCAGTTTGGCCAGCTCTTCGCCGTGGGTCTCGATGGCATCGGCGAGTTTGAGCAGCAGCAACGAACGCTCTTTCGGCGGGGTCTGCGACCAGCTGTCGAACGCGGCGTCGGCGGCGCGCACGGCGGCATCGACCTGGGCTTCGCTGGCTTCGTTGATTTCCACCAGTACACGGCCCAGTGCCGGGTTGAACACAGGTTGGGCGGGGCCTTCGCCGTCTTGCAGTTGGCCGTTGATCAAGAGTTTGGTTTGCATGGCGTTGTCCTCGTCAAAGCAGATCTTGTGTTGAAACAGGCCCCTGTGGGAGCGAGCCTGCTCGCGAAAGCGGTGGATCAGGCACATCAGAGTTGGATGTGATGGCCTCTTCGCGAGCAGGCTCGCTCCCACGGGGAATTGTTGTTGTCGGTTATTGATTTATTTTCCGCCACTGCCCGCAACGCTTTCACCGCCACGGGTCAGGTAATAGGCGCCGAGGATCGGCAGCATGGTCACGATCATCACCAGCATCGCCACGACGTTGGTCACCGGCACGTCCCGTGGGCGGCTGAGCTGGTTCAGCAGCCACAGCGGCAGGGTCCGTTCATGGCCGGCGGTGAAGGTGGTGACGATGATTTCGTCGAACGACAGGGCAAACGCCAGCATGCCTCCGGCCAGCAACGCCGAGCCAAGGTTCGGCAGGATGATGTAACGGAAGGTCTGCCAGCCATCGGCGCCGAGGTCCATCGAGGCCTCGATCAAACTGTGGGACGTACGGCGCAAGCGGGCGATGACGTTGTTGTAGACGATCACCACGCAGAAGGTCGCGTGGCCGACGATGATGGTGAACATCCCTGGCTCGATGCCCAGTGTCTTGAAGGTCGCCAGCAATGCGATCCCGGTGATGATCCCCGGCAGGGCAATCGGCAGGATCAGCATCAGCGAGATGCCCTGCTTGCCGAAGAAGTCCCGGCGGTACAGTGCCGCTGAAGCCAGCGTGCCAAGAACCATGGCGATCAGCGTGGCAATCGAGGCGATCTGCAACGACAGCTTGATGGCTTCGAGCACGTCCGGCCGGGAGAACGCCACGCCGATCCACTTCAGGGTGAAGCCCTTGGGTGGAAAGCTGAACGCCGCGTCTTCGGTGTTGAAGGCGTACAGGAAGATGATCAGGATCGGGAAGTGCAGGAACACCAATCCGCCCCAGGCCGCGAGGCGTAGCCCGAGAGATGCTTTTTCAGAGTGCATCGAAGGCCCCCAGACGTTTGACGATGGACAGGTAGATGGCGATCAGCACGATTGGCACCAGGGTGAACGCGGCAGCCATTGGCATGTTGCCGATGGCGCCTTGCTGGGCGTAGACCATGCTGCCGACGAAGTAGCCGGGCGGGCCGACCAGTTGCGGTACGATGAAGTCGCCCAGGGTCAGCGAGAAGGTGAAGATCGAACCGGCGGCAATGCCCGGGATCGACAGCGGCAGAATCACTTGCATGAAGGTCTGGCGCGGCTTGGCCCCGAGGTCGGCGGAGGCTTGCAGCAGCGAGGGCGGCAGGCGTTCCAGCGAAGCCTGGATCGGCAGGATCATGAACGGCAGCCAGATGTAGACGAACACCATGAAGCGTCCCAGGTGCGAGGTCGACAAGGTGCTGCCGCCAACGCCCGGAATGCCCAGTACGAATTGCAGGACCGGTTCCAGCCCCAGGTGCTGCACGAACCACTGCGCCACGCCGCCCTTGGCCAGCAGCAAGGTCCAGGCGTAGGCCTTGACGATGTAACTGGCCCACATCGGCATCATCACCGCGATGTAGAAAAACGCCTTGGTCTTGCCCGTGGTGTAGCGCGCCATGTAGTAGGCAATCGGGAACGCGACGATGGCGCTGGCAATCGACACGACAATCGCCATGCCCAGGGTGCGCAGGATGATGTCGAAGTTCGACGGCTGGAACAGCGCGGTGAAGTTCGCCAGGGTCAGGTCGGGGGTGACCGCCATGGTGAAGTCATCGAAGGTGTAGAAACCTTGCCACAGCAGAACCAGCAACGAGCCCAGGTAGATCGCGCCGAACCACAGCAGCGGCGGTACCAGCAGTAGCGACAGGTAAAAATTCGGCCGGCGATACAGCAGATTGGAAAACCTGCGCAGCAGCGAGCCGCTGGCCGGAGATTGAGGAATGGCTACGGTGTTCATCTCACACCCCGCCTGCAACGGTGTCGTGCAACGGGATCATGGCTTCGCGTGCCCAACGCGCGCTGATGCGCTGCCCGGTCTGGTGTTGTGCACTGGTGTCCAGCCACTGGTTGTTGGCCTTACTGATGTTCAGGGTCTGGCCGTTTTCCAGTTTCAGTTCATAGCGGGTGGCGCTGCCCTGGTACTGGATATCGTGGAGCAAGCCGGTGACTTCGATTTCGTGGCTGGCCAGCGGGCCTTCGGCGAAACGCACGTGTTCCGGGCGAATCGAGAACGGCTGCGGATTGCCACTGATTTGCTTCGCCAGATCACCGCGGATCACGTTGGAGGTGCCGACGAATTCGGCGACGAAGGTGGTGGCCGGTTTCATGTACAGGTTGCGCGGGCTGTCGACTTGTTCGATGCGACCCTTGTTGAACACCGCCACGCGGTCAGACATCGACAGTGCTTCGGTCTGGTCGTGGGTGACGAAAATGAAGGTGATGCCGAGCTGGCGTTGCAGTTTTTTCAGCTCGCTCTGCATTTGCTCGCGCAGTTTCAGGTCGAGTGCGCCGAGTGGCTCGTCGAGCAAGAGTACGCGAGGACGGTTGACCAGGGCGCGGGCCAGGGCCACACGCTGGCGCTGACCGCCGGAGAGCTGCACCGGCTTGCGGTCGCCGTAGCCGCCGAGGGCAACCATATCGAGCGCTTCTTCGGCGCGCTTCAGGCGTTCGGTCTTGCCCACGCCTTTGACTTTCAAACCGTAGGCGACGTTGTCGCGAACGTTCATGTGCGGGAACAGCGCGTAATCCTGGAACACGGTGTTCACGTCACGCTGGTACGGCGGCAGGCCGGCGGCCTCTTCGCCATGAATACGGATGGAACCTGCGCTCGGTTGTTCAAAACCGGCGATCAGGCGCAAACAGGTGGTCTTGCCCGAGCCGGAAGGCCCCAGCATGGAGAAGAACTCGCCGTCCTGGATGTCGATGGAAACCCGGTCTACGGCTTTCACTTCGCCGAATTGACGGGAAACGTTGGTGAACTGGACTGCAAGCGTCATGGTGCGGTGCTCCAAAAAGGCGAAGGTCGTCGCAGCGGCCCTGCCTGGACTTCTGAAAAAACAAAAACTTTTATCTGTCGGCCGAGCGCGGTAGCGGCAACGACGGTGATCTACTGTGGGAGCGAGCTTGCTCGCGATGGCGGAGTGTCAGTCAGTAACAATATTGACTGGAGTGCCCTCATCGCGAGCAAGCTCGCTCCCACAGGGGAGGGTGGGTTATCTACCGCCCATGATCGCGATGTAGTCCTGGGTCCAGCGGCTGTACGGCACGAACTTGCCGCCTTCAGCCTGCGGGGTTTTCCAGAAGGCGATCTTGTCGAACTGGTCGAAACCGTTGGTCTTGCAGCCTTCGGCGCCGAGCAGTTCGCTCTCCTTGCACGCCGCAGGGACCGCTGGCAGCGAGCCGAACCACGCCGCTACGTCACCCTGGACTTTCGGTTGCAGCGACCAGTCCATCCACTTGTAGGCGCAGTTCGGGTGCTTGGCCTCGGAGTGCATCATGGTGGTGTCGGCCCAACCGGTGGCGCCTTCTTTCGGGATGGTCGAGGCGATTGGCTGTTTCTCGTTCATCAGGCCGTTGACCTGATACGGCCAGGCGCCGGAGGCGACCACGCCTTCGTTCTTGAAGTCACTCATTTGCACGGTGGTATCGTGCCAGTAGCGGTGGATCAACGGCTGCTGGGCGCGCAGCAGGTCGAGCACCGCCTTGTACTGGGCTTCGGTCAGTTCGTACGGGCTCTGGATGCCCAGCTCCGGTTTGGCGGTCTTGAGGTACAGCGCCGCGTCGGCGATGTAGATCGGGCCGTCATAGGCTTGCACACGCCCCTTGTTCGGCTTGCCGTCCGGCAGGTTTTCGGCATTGAACAGCACGCCCCAGGTGGTCGGCGCGGTCTTGAACACGTTGGTGTTGTACATCAGCACGTTCGGGCCCCACTGATACGGGGTGCCGTAAGTCTGCTTGTTGACCACGTACCAGGGGGCATCCTTGAGGCGCGGGTCGAGGTTTTTCCAGTTCGGGATCAACGCGGTGTTGATCGGCTGCACACGCTTGCCGACGATCAGGCGCAGGGAGGCGTCGCCTGACGCCGTCACCAGATCGTAACCACCCTTGGCCATCAGGCTGACCATTTCATCGGAAGTGGCCGCGGTCTTGACGTTGACCTTGCAGCCGGTTTCCTTCTCGAAACCGGTCACCCAGTCGTAGGCCTTGTCGCTCTCGCCACGTTCGATGTAGCCAGGCCAGGCCACAATATCCAGTTGGCCCTCGCCAGCCCCGACAGCTTTGAGCGGCTCGGCGGCCTGGAGGCTGGCACTGGCCAGCAGCGCGGTGGTGATTGCACTGAGCAGTGCGGTCTTGTGCACGAACATGGGAATTCCCTCTTCTTTAATTATGGTCGGGGCAGTGTTTTGAACGTGGTGAAGCATGCCGTTGGTGGCTTGTTATTAGCGTAGTCAGAGATGCTCGCCATGGCGGGCCATGATGTGCCGCACCACGCTGTAGTCCTGAAGCGAATCGCTGGACAGGTCCTTGCCGTAGCCCGAACGCTTCAGGCCGCCATGGGGCATTTCGCTGACCAGCATGAAATGGCTGTTGATCCAGGTGCAGCCGTACTGCAGGCGCGCCGCGACCTGCATGGCCTTGTCGAGGTTCTGGGTCCAGACCGACGACGCCAGGCCGTATTCCGAATCGTTGGCCCAGTCCACCGCTTGTTCCAGTTCATCGAAACGGGTCACGGTGACCACCGGTCCGAACACTTCGCGCTGGACGATCTCATCGCTTTGCTTGCAGCCGGCCAGCAGGGTCGGCTGGTAATAGAAGCCGGCGCCGGAATGCACGGCCGCGCCGGTCACCCGCTCGATGTGCGGCTGGCCGAGGGCGCGTTCGACAAAACTGGCCACGCGGTCGCGCTGGCGGGTGCTGATCAGCGGGCCGATTTCGTTGTCGGCGTCGCGTTTGCCGGCGAAGCGCAGGCTGCTGACGGCCGCGCCGAGCTCGGCCACCAGACGGTCGTGAATCCCGGCCTGGGCATAAATGCGGCAAGCGGCGGTGCAATCCTGGCCGGCGTTGTAGTAGCCATAAGTGCGCACACCTTCGACCACCGCCTGAATGTCGGCATCGTTGCAGACGATCACCGGAGCCTTGCCGCCGAGTTCGAGGTGGGTACGCTTGAGGGTTTTCGATGCGGCCTGGAGGATTTTCTGCCCGGTGACGATATCGCCGGTCAGCGACACCATGCGCACTTTAGGGTGGCTCACCAGGTGGCTGCCGACGCCTTCGCCACCCCCGCAAACGATGTTGATCACACCCCGTGGCAGGATCTCGGCCAGCGCGGGTGCCAGGGCCAGGATCGACAACGGCGTGTGTTCCGACGGCTTGAACACCAGCGTGTTGCCGGCGGCGAGGGCTGGGGCGATTTTCCACGCGGCCATCATGATCGGGTAGTTCCACGGCGCGATCGACGCCACGACCCCAATAGGGTCGCGGCGCACCATGCTGGTGTAGCCCGGCAGGTATTCGCCGCTGAGCTGGCCGGTCTGGCATCGCACGGCGCCGGCGAAGAAGCGGAACACGTCGACCGTGGCGCTCAGGTCATCCTGGCGGGCCAGGTGCAGCGGCTTGCCGCAGTTCATGGATTCGAGGCGGGCCAGCAGGTCGGCGTTTTTTTCGATGGCGTTGGCGATGTCCAGCAACAGGTTCGAACGTTGCTGTGGCGTGGTCCGTGACCAACCGGCAAAGGCGCGGTGGGCGGCGAGGATCGCGGCTTCGACTTGCTCGGTGCTGGCTTCGGCGATTTGCGTGATGATTTCGCCGGTGGCCGGGTTGAGAATCGGCTCGACACAGCCTTGACCGGCGACTAATTCACCATCGATCAACAATGCGGTGAACAACGGGGTCTGCGCGCCGGCCATTTTTCGGGTTCTCTTTTCTTGTGTGGCCATGGTGTTCCCAGTGGTTGGGACCCGGCCGTCTTATATAGATGTAACAAGACTAGTTCGCGGGCCCGAGGACAACAAATACTAAATACTGAAGGTAGCGTTCGATTAAATAGATGGCTTGCGCCCGCCATGGGGTTGTTCGCGGGCGACCGTCAGGAACGGGTCCACCAGCGCCGGCCGGGCCGTACCGCGACGCCAGGCGAGGCCGACATCCAGGGTCTGGCTGAGGTCGGCAATCGGCCGTGCTTCGATGATGTCGCCCTCAAGCGACCACGGGCGATAGGTCATGTCGGGCTGGATCGATACGCCCAAGCCGGCAGCCACCAGGCTTCGCACCGCTTCGGTCGAGGCCGTGCGCAGGGTGATGCGCGGTTGCAGCGAGGCGGCGGACCACATGCGTTGGGCGTTGCGGTCCATTTCGTCGACGTTCAGTTGAATCAATGGCTCGCGGGCCACATCGGCGAGGTTGATGCTGTCGTGTTCCAGCAAGGGATGCTGGGCCGGCAGCCATAGCCGGTGCGGCGAGTGGGTCAGCACTTCGGTCTGCAAGGCGTGGCGGTCTTCGAGGTTGGAGAGGATCAGCACGCCGACATCGATC
The DNA here is from genome assembly GCF_000282295.1 of Pseudomonas sp. GM33. Lineage (NCBI taxonomy): Bacteria > Pseudomonadati > Pseudomonadota > Gammaproteobacteria > Pseudomonadales > Pseudomonadaceae > Pseudomonas > Pseudomonas sp. GM33. Next base: position 33,959 of record NZ_AKJO01000087.1, on the reverse strand, counting down.
TCGCCGCTGACCAGCAAATGCTCGATGTACGGGCGTTCATCTTCCATCACGCGGATTTCCACGTTGGGGTAGGCGCGCTGGAATCGGGTGAGCAAATCCGCCAGGTAATAACCGGCCACCAGGCTGGTCACGCCGACGATCAATTGCCCGGCGACCTGGTCGGTGCTCTGTTGCAGGCTGCGCTTGGCGTTATCCACCGTGGCCAGGATCAAGTGCGCCTGGCGCAGGAATTGATGGCCCTGGTGGGTCAGGGTCATGCCCTTGGCGTGGCGGCTGAACAGGCTGACGCCGATTTCCTCCTCCAGTTGCTGGATGGCCAGGGTCAGGGTCGACTGGGAAATGAACGCGGTTTGTGCGGCGGCGGAGATCGAACCGGTCTCGGCCACAGCGATGAAATGGCGGATCTGACGCAAGGTCATCATGGGGGAAGCACCCGGTGGGCTGTTTTTATCGATTTATTGGAGTGTATATCTTTTTTTTCGATGGTCAGCGCCAGGTGGCCTGGCGATGCAACATCTGGAAGCACTCTCGCCCACGGGGCGTCGGCACTTTCGATCTAGGCTGGTGCCCTTGGTTTCAGGTTAAACGCCCTGTGGAGGCAGCAAATGAACACCCGTGGATTGCTCGATCAGCTACTCAAGTCCGGCCAGGACCTGCTGCAAAACAAGGCCGGTGGCTCACAGCAAAAAGGCGCGAGCGGTGGTGCCCTTGGCAGTTTGCTTTCCGGCGCGAGCGGCGGGGCGTTGGCGGCAGGCGCCATGGGCTTGCTGCTCGGCAGCAAGAAGGCCCGCAAGGTCGGCGGCAAGGTTGCGGTCTACGGCGGCCTCGCCGCGTTGGGCGTGCTGGCCTATAAGGCCTACGGCAACTGGCAGGCCCAGCAGGGCACTGCGCCGGAAACCGAACCGCAAACCCTCGACCGTTTGCCTGCCGCGCAAGTCGAGCAGCACAGCCAGGCGATTCTCAAGGCGCTGGTGGCCGCGGCCAAGGCTGACGGGCATGTCGACGAACGTGAGCGCGCACTGATCGAGGGCGAGTTCATCAAGCTCGACAATGACCAGGAGCTGCAACACTGGCTGCATGCCGAACTCAACAAACCGCTGGACCCCAGCGACGTCGCCCGTGCCGCGCGCACGCCGGAGACCGCCGCCGAGATGTACATCGCGAGTGTGATGATGGTCGACGAGGAGAACTTCATGGAGAAGTCCTACCTGGATGAACTGGCGCGGCAACTCAAGCTGGAGCCGGGGTTGAAGGCTGAACTGGAGAAGCAGGTGCGCCAGGCTTCGATGTAATTGTGGGAGCTGGCTTGCCAGCGAAGGCGTTCATTCAGTCAGTAATCGGTTGTCTGACACGACGCTTTCGCTGGCAAGCCAGCTCCCACAGGTCCTCGTTTTCAGTCGCGCCACATCCCCAATGGCCGATCCATCGCCCGATTCTACCCAATCACCCCTAACACTCCTTCCCTCAATTAGCGGACAGTCCCCTCCAGAGCCCATCCCGCCTTTTTTCAACGGGATGAGAAGTGGCGTGCATCCGTCTTATAAATGAAACACCGCCCTCGGCTATACTCCCCGCATTTCGAATCAGGCCTGAGGATTGACTGTGAAGAACTGGACATTGCGCCAACGCATTTTGGCGAGTTTTGCGGTCATTATCGCCATCATGTTGTTGATGGTGGTCGTCTCGTATTCGCGGTTGCTGAAGATCGAAAGCAGTGAAGCGAGCGTACGTGAAGACGCGCTTCCCGGGCTGTATTACAGCTCCATGGTTCGCAGCGCCTGGGTGGACAGTTACCTTCGGACCCAGGAAATACTGGGATTCAGGGAAGGGCAGGGGTTGAGTGCTGAACAGGCGGAAAACTTCAAAACTTTCGAAACCCGCCTGCAAGAACAGATGAAGAACTACAGCGACACGGTCACCACGGATGAAGACAAGGTCGAGTACGCCACCTTCATAAAGCTTCACGACGACTACAGCAAAGTCCTGGCTGCGGTGCTCGACCTGCACAAGCGCAATCAGGCCGTCGAAGCGATCCGGTTGTTCAACGAACAATTGACCCCGGCCTGGACCGCGGGGCGCATGAAACTCAACGACATCATCAGCGAAAACAAAGCCGTGGCGGACCGGGATATCGCGGCCATCGACGATGCGGTGCTCACCGCAAAAGTCATCATGGGCATTTCCCTGGTGATCGCCGTACTGGCTGCCGGTCTATGCGGTCTGTTGTTGATGCGCGCGATCATGGCGCCGATGAACCGTATCGTGCAGATCCTCGAAGTCATGCGTACGGGCGATCTCAGCCGCCGTCTCAATCTGGAGCGCAAGGACGAATTCGGTGCGGTGGAGACCGGTTTCAACGACATGATGGCCGAGCTCACTTCACTGGTGTCCCAGGCACAGCGCTCATCGGTGCAGGTGACCACGTCGGTCACCGAGATCGCCGCCACCTCCAAGCAGCAACAGGCCACTGCCACGGAAACCGCCGCCACCACCACGGAAATCGGCGCGACCTCCCGTGAAATCGCCGCCACCTCCCGGGATCTGGTGCGCACCATGACCGAGGTCTCCACCGCCGCCGATCAGGCTTCCGTGGCCGCCGGCTCCGGGCAGCAGGGCCTGGCGCGCATGGAGGAAACCATGCACTCGGTGATGGGCGCTGCCGACCTGGTCAATGCCAAGCTGGCGATCCTCAACGAGAAGGCCGGCAACATCAATCAGGTGGTGGTGACCATCGTCAAGGTGGCAGACCAGACCAACCTGTTGTCGCTCAACGCCGCCATCGAGGCCGAGAAGGCCGGTGAGTACGGGCGCGGTTTTGCCGTGGTCGCCACCGAAGTACGGCGCCTGGCGGACCAGACGGCGGTGGCCACCTACGACATCGAGCAAATGGTGCGCGAGATCCAGTCAGCGGTTTCGGCCGGGGTCATGGGCATGGACAAGTTTTCCGAAGAAGTGCGTCGCGGCATGTCCGAGGTGCAGCAGGTCGGCGAGCAGTTGTCGCAGATCATCCATCAGGTCCAGGCGCTGGCGCCGCGGGTGCTGATGGTCAACGAAGGGATGCAGGCCCAGGCTACCGGTGCCGAGCAGATCAACCATGCGCTGGTGCAGTTGGGTGATGCCAGCAGCCAGACGGTCGAGTCTCTGCGCCAGGCCAGTTTCGCCATCGATGAACTGAGCCAGGTGGCCGTCGGGCTGCGCAGCGGCGTTTCGCGATTCAAAGTCTGATGAGCGAAATCACGGCCAAGCGCTCTGCCGTGAAGCAGGCGCTGCATGCATTGTTTCTGGTGTTTCGCATCGGCAGCGAGCGCTATGCCTTGAAGGCTGTCGAAGTGGCTGAAGTGCTGCCGCGCCTGCCGTTAAAGCCCATTGCCCATGCCCCCGCCTGGGTCGTCGGGGTGTTCGCCTATCGGGGGGCCGTGGTGCCGGTGATCGACTTGAGTGCACTGACGTTTGGTGCACCGGCACAGGCCCGTACCAGTACCCGACTGGTGTTGGTCAACTACCGCCCGGATGAAGCCGGCGAGACACAACTGCTCGGGCTGATTCTGGAACAGGCAACCGACACCTTGCGCTGCGATCCGGCGGACTTCCAGCCCTATGGCCTGGACAATCGCCAGGCGCCTTACCTGGGGCCGGTGCGCAAGGACGAGCAAGGCTTGCTGCAGTGGGTACGGGTCAGTGATCTGCTGAACGATCAGGTGCGCGCCTTGCTGTTTCCTTCGTCGCCAATGGATCCGGTGTTGCTGGAGGTGCGGCCATGAGCAGCGATCAGCGTTTTTTCGACTTCCTCAAGGAGCGTATCGGACTCGACGTGACCTCGGTGGGGCCGGCCATCATCGAGCGGGCGGTGCGCCAGCGCAGCGTGGCTGCGCAAGCAGCTTCGGCCGATGAGTATTGGTGCACCTTGCTGGGGTCACGGGACGAGCAACAGGCATTGATCGAAGCGGTGATCGTTCCGGAAACCTGGTTCTTCCGGTATCCGGAATCCTTCGCCACCCTGGCGAAACTGGCGAACAAGCGTCTGGGCGAAATCAACAACCTGCGCGCACTGCGGATTCTCAGCCTGCCGTGTTCCACCGGTGAAGAGCCGTACTCAATCGCCATGGCGTTGCTCGATGCCGGACTCAAGCCGCACCAGTTCAAGGTCGACGGCATGGACGTCAGTCCGTTGTCGGTGGATAAAGCCAGGCGAGCCTTGTACGGCAAGAATTCCTTTCGGGGCGACGACATTGCATATCGCGACCGCCATTTCATTGCCGAAGGCGACGGCTATCGCCTGGACCCGCGCGTGCAGGAACAGGTGCGCTTGCAGGTCGGCAATCTGCTGGACCCGGCCTTGCTGGCCGGTGAACCGCCATTCGACTTCGTGTTTTGTCGCAACCTGCTGATCTATTTCGACCAGCCGACCCAGAAGCAAGTCTTTGAAGTGCTCAAGCGCCTGACCCACGATGACGGCGTGCTGTTTATCGGCCCGGCCGAAGGCAGTCTGCTGGGGCGTCTGGGGATGCGCTCGATCGGTATCGCGCAGTCCTTCGCCTTCAGTCGACAAGGGACTGCGGAGCCTGTACCCCTGCCGACATTCGTTCCAACCCCCTTGCCTGTGCCGCAACCGTTGCGCAATCGACCAGCAGCGCCGGTGCGCAGCCGTCCGTTCGCCGGTGTCGTGCCGCTGGCGCCTGTGCCGAAAACCTCTGGCACCGATACGGCCGCGCTGCTGGCCAACATCGCCGGGCTGGCCAACGAAGGCAGAAGCGCCGAGGCAAAAGCCGCGTGTGACAGCTATTTGCGCAGTCATGAACCGGTAGCCCAGGTGTTCTACTGGCTGGGACTGCTCAGTGATGTGGCGGGAAATGTCCTGGAAGCCCAGGGCTTTTATCGCAAGGCGTTGTACCTCGAACCGCAACATCCCGAAGCGTTGATGCACCTGGCCGCCTTGCTGCAGGCCCAGGGTGACGCGGCGGGGGCCAGACGATTGCAGGAGCGTGCCGCCCGCAGCGCACGCGCCGCCGACAGTGAGCGTAAACGATGATCGCCTCCGACACCTTAAGCGTCACCCGGGATGCCCAGGCCATCGACGATTGCTGGAACCGCATCGGTATCCACGGCGACAAGTCCTGCCCGTTGCTGGCCGAACATATTCATTGCCGCAATTGTGCGGTGTATTCGGCCGCTGCGACGCGTCTGCTCGATCGTTATGCCTTGCAGCAGCAAGAGCGCGGGCCAGTGTCCGTCGCGCTCGAGAGTGAGGTGAAAACCCGCTCGTTGTTGATGTTCCGTCTGGGGGAGGAGTGGTTGGGCCTGGCCACGCGCAGCCTGGTGGAAGTGTCGCCGTTGCAGGCGATTCACTCTTTGCCGCACCAGCGCTCCCGGGCCTTGCTCGGCGTGGCGAATGTGCGTGGCGCGCTGGTCGCCTGCCTGTCGCTGGTGGAACTGCTCGGGCTCGACGGCACCGGCAATGTGGCACCGGGTGCGCGGGTCATGCCGCGCATGCTGATCATCGCGGCCCACGGCGGGCCGGTGGTGGTGCCGGTGGACGAAGTCGACGGGATTCACGCCATCGACGAGCATATCCTCGATAGCGCATCACGCTCGGGGGCCCAGGCCAGCGCCAAATACACTCGTGGCGTGTTGCAATTCAAAGGTCGCAGCCTGCGTTGGCTGGATGAAGAACAGCTGTTGTCCGCCGTGACCCGGAGCCTCACATGACCCCCGAGCAAATGCGCGACGCCTCTTTGCTGGAGCTGTTCAGCCTGGAGGCCGAAGCCCAGACCCAGGTCTTGAGTGCCGGCCTGCTGGCGCTTGAGCGCGATCCGACCCTGGCCGATCAGCTTGAATCGTGCATGCGTGCGGCGCACTCGCTCAAGGGCGCGGCGCGGATCGTGGGCGTCGATGCCGGGGTCAGCGTCGCCCACGTCATGGAGGATTGCCTGGTCAGTGCCCAGGAAGGGCGCCTGTTGCTGCGCCCCGAACACATCGATGCGTTGCTGCAAGGCACCGATCTGCTGATGCGCATCGCCACGCCGGGCAACAACCCGCAGGCCTCGGACATTGAGGCTTACGTATCCTTGATGGCACGCTTGCTGGATCCGACAGCGCCGCTGGTTGCGCCTGCCGAACCGGTCATGGCCGAATCGATTATCGCCGAGCTCATGCTCGAAGCACCTGCCCCCAAGGTCGAGCCGCCGGCGCCTGTCGTCGAACCGCCTCCGGTACCAGCCCCGCGCAAGACCAAACGCACTACCGAAAATGGCGAACGTGTGTTGCGCGTCACCGCCGAGCGCCTGAACAGCCTGCTCGATCTGTCCAGCAAATCCCTGGTGGAAACCCAGCGCCTGAAGCCGCACCTGGCGACTATGCAGCGACTCAAGCGCATGCAGAGCAACAGCCTGCGAGCGCTAGAGAATCTCAACGTTCATCTCAAGGATCACGCCTTGAGCCTGGAAGCCCAGGAAGCCCTTGAGGATGCGAGGCGCTTGCTCGCGCAATCCCAGCAGTTGCTCATGGAAAAGAACGCCGAACTCGATGAGTTCGCCTGGCAGGCCAGCCAGCGGGCGCAGGTGTTGTACGACACGGCGCTGGCCTGTCGCATGCGGCCCTTTGCCGATGTGTTGACCGGGCAGGTGCGCATGGTCCGTGATCTGGGGCGCGATCTGGGCAAACAGGTGCGACTGGAGATTGAAGGCGAGAAGACTCAGGTCGATCGCGACGTGCTGGAAAAGCTCGAGGCGCCGCTGACTCACCTGTTGCGCAACGCGGTCGATCACGGCATCGAACTTCCGGAACAACGCCTGCTGGCCGGCAAGCCGGCGGAAGGTTTGATTCGCCTGCGCGCGTCTCATCAGGCCGGTTTGCTGGTGCTTGAATTGAGCGATGACGGTAACGGCGTGGACCTGGAAAAAGTCCGTCGCAGTATCGTTGAACGAAATCTGTCCCCCGCAGAAACCGCCGCGCAGTTGAGCGAAGAAGAACTGCTGACGTTCCTGTTCCTGCCCGGTTTCAGTCTGCGCGACAGGGTCACCGAGGTGTCCGGTCGTGGCGTCGGCCTGGATGCGGTGCAGCACATGGTCCGGCAGTTGCGCGGTGCGGTGGTGTTGGAGCAGACGGCGGGCGAGGGCAGTCGTTTCCATCTTGAAGTGCCGTTGACCCTGTCGGTGGTGCGCAGTCTGGTGGTGGAAGTCGGCGACGAGGCCTATGCCTTTCCGCTGGCGCACATTGAGCGCATGTGTGATCTGGAGCCGGCGGACATCGTGCAGGTCGAAGGTCGCCAGCATTTCTGGCACGAGGGCCGGCATGTCGGGCTGGTGGCGGCCAGCCAGTTGCTGCATCGCCCGGCCAGCCAGAACAGCGGGCAAACCCTGAAAGTCGTGGTGATTCGCGAGCGCGATGCGATCTACGGCGTGGCCGTGGAGCGGTTTATCGGGGAGCGGACATTGGTGGTGCTGCCGCTGGATGAGCGTCTGGGCAAGGTGCAGGACATTTCCGCCGGGGCCTTGCTCGACGACGGCTCGGTGGTGCTGATCGTCGACGTCGAAGACATGCTGCGTTCGGTGGAAAAACTGCTCAACACCGGGCGCCTGGAACGCATCGCCCGCCACAGCAACCAGGTGGTCGAGGCGGCCCGCAAACGAATTCTGGTGGTGGACGATTCCCTGACCGTGCGAGAGTTGCAGCGCAAGCTGTTGCTCAATCGCGGATACGACGTGGCGGTTGCGGTAGACGGCATGGACGGCTGGAACGCGTTGCGTTCGGAGGATTTCGATCTGCTGATCACCGATATTGATATGCCGCGCATGGACGGCATCGAACTGGTTACGTTGCTGCGTCGGGACAATCGCCTGCAATCGCTGCCGGTGATGGTGGTGTCCTACAAGGATCGTGAGGAGGACCGGCGCCGTGGACTGGATGCCGGGGCCGACTATTATCTAGCCAAGGCCAGTTTTCATGACGACGCCTTGCTCGATGCAGTGGTCGAGCTCATCGGAGGAGCGCGGGCATGAGGATTGCAATCGTCAACGACATGCCCATGGCGGTAGAGGCCCTGCGCCGCGCCCTGGCATTTGAGCCGACACACGAGGTCGTCTGGGTCGCCAGCAATGGCGCCGAAGCGGTGCGCTTGTGCGCCCAGGACACGCCGGACCTGATCCTGATGGACCTGATCATGCCGGTGATGGATGGCGTCGAGGCCACGCGGCGGATCATGGCTGAGACCCCGTGCGCCATTGTCATCGTCACCGTGGATCGCCAGCAGAACGTGCACCGGGTGTTCGAGGCCATGGGCCACGGTGCGCTGGACGTAGTCGACACCCCGACCGTCGGCGCCGGCAATGCCCAGGACGCGGCTGCGCCGTTGTTGCGCAAGATCATGAACATCGGCTGGCTGATCGGCGACAAGGGCAATCGCCCGCGCCCGGCGCCGGCACCGTTGCGCAGTTCGGGTTCACGCCAGAGCCTGATCGCCATCGGCTCATCCGCCGGTGGGCCGGCGGCGCTGGAGGTCTTGCTCAAGGGCCTGCCGCGTGATTTCTCCCCGGCCATCGTGCTGGTGCAGCACGTTGACCAGGTGTTTGCCGCCGGCATGGCTGAATGGCTCGGCAGTGCCAGCGGCCTCAACGTGCGCCTGGCCGAGGAAGGCGAGCCGCCGCAAAGCGGCACGGTATTGCTGGCCGGCACCAATCACCATATTCGCTTGCTGAAAAACGGCACGCTGGCCTACACCGCCGAACCGGTCAACGAAATCTACCGGCCCTCCATCGATGTGTTCTTCGAGAGCGTGGCCAGTTACTGGAACGGTGACGCCGTGGGGGTTTTACTCACCGGCATGGGGCGTGATGGCGCCCAGGGGCTTAAGCTCATGCGCCAACAGGGCTACCTGACCATCGCACAAGACCAGGGTAGCAGTGCGGTGTACGGCATGCCAAAGGCGGCCGCAGCCATCGACGCTGCCGTGGAGATTCGCCCGCTGGACAAGATAGCGCCACGATTGCTGGAGATTTTCGCCAAATGAGCACTTTTTTCCTCATTCCTGGCTCAGGTAGTACTCAGGTGACCGCACATGAATGAATTACAGCTCGACGACTTCAAGACCGACGAAAACGCCGCCATGGTGTTGCTGGTGGACGATCAGGCCATGATCGGCGAAGCCGTGCGCCGGGGCCTGGCGAACGAAGAGAACATCGATTTCCACTTCTGCGCCGATCCACACCAGGCCATCGCCCACGCGGTGCGCATCAAGCCGACGGTCATCCTGCAGGATCTGGTCATGCCCGGCCTTGACGGTCTGAGCCTGGTGCGCGAATACCGCAATCACCCGGCGACCAAGGACATTCCGATCATCGTCCTGTCGACCAAGGAAGATCCACTGATCAAGAGCGCGGCCTTCGCGGCCGGGGCCAACGATTACCTGGTCAAGCTGCCGGACACCATCGAACTGGTCGCGCGCATCCGCTATCACTCACGGTCCTACATGACCCTGCTGCAACGGGACGCGGCGTACCGCGCGTTGCGGGTCAGCCAGCAGCAACTGCTCGACACCAACCTGGTCCTGCAACGCCTGATGAACTCCGATGGCCTGACCGGGCTGTCGAACCGTCGGCACTTCGACGAGTACATGGAACTGGAGTGGCGCCGCTCGCTGCGTGAGCAGAGCCAGTTGTCGTTGCTGATGATCGATGTCGACTACTTCAAGGCCTACAACGACAGCTTCGGCCACCTGGAAGGCGATGAAGCCCTGCGCAAGGTCGCCGCGGCGATCAAGGAGGCCAGTGCCCGCCCTTCGGACCTGCCGGCCCGCTACGGCGGCGAAGAATTTGCCCTGGTGCTGCCCAATACCTCCCAGGGTGGCGCGCGGCTTGTCGCCGAGAAGCTGCGCCAGACCGTGGCAGCCTTGAAGATCCCGCATAACTCGCCGGCCGAAGGGTCGAGTCTGACCATCAGTATCGGCCTGTCGACCATCACCCCGAAAGCGGGCAGCAGCTGCCGCGACCTGATCCTGGCGGCGGACAAGGGGCTGTATTTGGCGAAGAACAATGGGCGTAATCAGGTGGGGATCGGTTGAGCACCACGCCCCCGTAGGAGCGAGCCTGCTCGCGATGGTCGTTAACGATGACGATGGCTATCTGAATAAACGCGGTGCCTGAGCGTTTCTCGCGAGCAAGCTCGCTCCTACAGGGACTTGGCATTTCGGCCAAGCGGACTGCCGTTTTCGGCTGTTTCCCGGTATACTCGCCGGCTTTCAAAAGTTCGCCAACGAGTGCTGCCCGTCATGGAAATCAACCCGATCCTGAACACCATCAAGGACCTGTCCGAGCGCTCCGAAACCATTCGGGGGTATCTTTGACTACGATCAAAAGCATGAGCGTCTGACCGAAGTCAATCGCGAGCTTGAAGATCCGAGTGTCTGGAACAAACCTGAATACGCCCAGGAGTTGGGCCGCGAGCGCGCTGCGCTGGCGCAGATCGTCGATACCCTGGACGAACTGAACACCGGTCTGGCCGATTGCCGCGACCTGCTGGACATGGCTGTCGAAGAAAACGACGAAGGCGCAGTGGACGATGTCGTCGCCGAGCTGGCCCGTCTCGAGGAAAGTCTGGCCAAGCTGGAATTCCGTCGCATGTTCAGCCACGAAATGGACCCGAACAACGCCTACCTGGACATCCAGGCCGGTTCCGGCGGCACCGAAGCCCAGGACTGGGCCAACATCCTGCTGCGCATGTACCTGCGCTGGGCCGACAAACGCGGTTTCGACGCGACCATCATGGAACTGTCCGCCGGTGAAGTCGCCGGGATCAAGGGCGCGACCGTACACATCAAGGGCGAATACGCGTTTGGCTGGTTGCGCACCGAGATCGGCGTGCACCGTCTGGTGCGCAAGAGCCCGTTCGACTCCGGCAACCGTCGCCACACCTCGTTCTCCGCGGTGTTCGTCTCGCCAGAGATCGATGACAAGGTCGAAATCGAAATCAACCCGGCAGACTTGCGGATCGACACCTATCGTTCCTCGGGTGCCGGTGGTCAGCACGTAAACACCACCGACTCGGCCGTACGTATCACCCACGTACCGACCAACACCGTGGTCAGCTGCCAGAACGAACGTTCCCAGCACGCCAACAAGGACACCGCCATGAAAATGCTGCGGGCCAAGTTGTACGAGCAGGAAATGCAGAAACGCAATGCGGCGTCCCAGGCGCTGGAAGACACCAAGTCCGATATCGGCTGGGGTCATCAGATCCGTTCGTACGTGCTCGATGCCTCGCGGATCAAGGATCTGCGCACCAACATCGAACGCAGCGACTGTGACAAGGTGCTCGATGGCGACATCGACGAATACCTGGAAGCGAGCCTGAAGTCCGGGCTGTAAGCAATGCTGTACAGGATCCCCGCGATCCCTTGTAGGAGCCGGCTTGCCGGCGATCCCCAGGCCGCAGGCCTGGGGGCAACGAACCCGTGATGGAATATTTAAAGACATGAGCGACCTAGAACTCGACCCGCAAGCCCTGCAACAGGAAGAAAACTCCCTGATCGCCCTGCGCAAGGAAAAGCTTGCTGCCGAGCGCGCCAAGGGCAATGCCTTCCCGAATGACTTCCGCCGCGAAAACTACTGCGATGCACTGCAGAAACAGTACGCGGACAAGACCAAGGAAGAGCTGGCAGAGGCTGCGATCCCGGTCAAGGTTGCCGGTCGTATCATGCTCAACCGTGGCTCGTTCATGGTGATCCAGGACATGACCGGTCGTATCCAGGTCTACGTCAATCGCAAGACCCTGTCCGAAGAAACCCTGGCCGCGGTGAAAACCTGGGACATGGGCGACATCATTGCCGCCGAAGGCACCCTGGCCCGTTCCGGCAAGGGCGACCTGTACGTTGAAATGACCAACGTGCGCCTGCTGACCAAATCCCTGCGCCCGCTGCCGGACAAGCACCACGGCCTGACCGACACCGAACAGCGCTACCGCCAGCGCTACGTTGACCTGATCGTCAACGAAGACGTGCGCCAGACCTTCCGCGTGCGTTCGCAAGTCATCGCCCACATCCGCAGCTTCCTGATGAAGCGTGATTTCCTGGAAGTGGAAACGCCGATGCTGCAGACCATTCCGGGTGGCGCGGCCGCCAAGCCGTTCGAAACCCACCACAACGCGCTGGACATGGAAATGTTCCTGCGTATCGCGCCGGAGTTGTACCTCAAGCGCCTGGTTGTCGGCGGGTTCGAGAAGGTGTTCGAGATCAACCGCAACTTCCGTAACGAAGGCGTTTCGACTCGTCACAACCCTGAATTCACCATGTTGGAGTTCTACCAGGCCTACGCCGACTACGAAGACAACATGGACCTGACCGAAGAACTGTTCCGTGAACTGGCGCAACTGGTTCTGGGCAGCACCGACGTGCCGTACGGCGACAAGGTGTTCCACTTCGGCGAGCCGTTCGTGCGCCTGTCGGTGTTCGACTCGATCCTCAAGTACAACCCCGAGCTGACCGCCGACGACCTGAACGACATCGACAAGGCTCGCGCCATCGCCAAGAAAGCCGGCGCCAAGGTGCTGGGCTTCGAAGGCCTGGGCAAGCTGCAGGTGATGATTTTCGAAGAGCTGGTCGAGCACAAGCTGGAACAGCCGCACTTCATTACCCAGTACCCGTTCGAAGTGTCGCCGCTGGCCCGTCGTAACGACGACAACCCGAACGTCACCGACCGTTTCGAGCTGTTCATCGGTGGTCGTGAAATCGCCAACGCCTACTCCGAGTTGAACGACGCGGAAGACCAGGCCGAGCGTTTCATGGCCCAGGTGGCCGACAAGGACGCCGGCGACGACGAAGCCATGCACTACGACGCCGACTTCGTGCGTGCGCTGGAGTACGGCATGCCGCCAACGGCGGGTGAAGGCATCGGTATCGACCGTCTGGTGATGCTGCTGACCAACTCCCCGTCGATCCGCGACGTGATCCTGTTCCCGCACATGCGGCCGCAAGCATAAGTGTTTCAATTAAAAAACCGCCTTTTCAGGCGGTTTTTTATTGCCTGTCTGGTACAAACGTATCAACTTGTTAGTTTCATCTGAGAGGAAATACCTGTCGTGATTCGTGCAATGGCTCAAGAAGGTGCAGCGGGTATCGCCACTGCGGTCGCTGAAAGTGTTCAGTACCAGGGCCGCAAGGCCAGCCGACAGGGCAGTGAGCAGCGTCGACAGGACATTCTCGACGCCGCGATGCGCATTGTCGTGCGCGATGGCGTGCGCGCCGTACGGCACCGTGCGGTGGCCGCCGAGGCGCAAGTGCCGTTGTCGGCAACCACATACTATTTCAAGGATATCGATGACCTGCTCACCGATACCTTCGCCCAATACGTGGAGCGCAGTGCCGCGTACATGGGCAAGCTGTGGGTGAACAACGAGGGCCTGCTGCGCGACATGATCGCCAGCGGCGATGGCAGCCCGCAGGCGCGCTCGAAACTGGCGGACGATATCGCACGGCTGATGACCGATTACGTTCACCGGCAACTGATCAATCGCCGCGAACACCTGATGGCCGAGCAGGCGTTCCGCCAGGAGGCGTTGCTTAACCCGCGCCTGGCCGAACTGGTGCGTTCGCATCAGCAAATCCTGTTGCAGGGCTCTTGCCAGCTGTTCCAGGTGCTGGGCTCGCGCGAGCCGCATCAGGATGCCAAGGTGTTGACGGCGATTATCGGCCGGATGGAATATCAGGGCCTGCTCAACGTAGACGAGCCTGCCGCCGAAGAGGAAATGCTCGGCATCCTGACGCGCTACATGCACCTGGTGCTGGCATCGGAGTAGTCCCGGCTGGCGCTTTCCCCTGTGGGAGCGAGCTTGCTCGCGATAGCGGTTTACCATTCAACATTAATGTTGTCTGACACACCGTCATCGCGAGCAAGCTCGCTCCCACAGGGGAATGTGTCCACCTTAGGGCGGTGTGTGTTCAAAGGGAGTATTGAATGAAAGCCTGGCGTGTCGTTGTGATCGCCTTATCGTTCTTGCTGCTCAGTGGCTGTCTGGTGTCCTTCAAGGAGCCGCTGCCTGCAAGCGACCCTGCGCCCAAAGGATTACTCGGCAAGTGGACCAGCACCAATGCCTGGGGCGAAGCGCTCAACCTCGAACTGACCCGCATTGGCGACAATCGTTATCAAGCCGTCAGCTATTACCGGGCCAGGCCCGGGGAGCGGGAGGCCTATCCTTTCACGGTGTCGCGTCATGGCAGCCGCTGGTACCTGTCGGCAAAAGTGCCGGCGCAGTTCGGCGGGCATTTCACCCTGGGCGGTTTTGAGCTGACCGACAAACATGAGTTGGTGGTTTACAACCTCGACCTCGAACAGATCAACCAGGCCATCAAGCAGAACGCCCTGAGCGGTGAAAGCTTCCAGACCAACGAGGGTGATGGCGTATTGATCGACAGCCACATGGATCAAGTCGCCGCCTACCTCGACGACCCGGCCAATTCCGATGTGTTCGTCGAAGCGGTGCGCTATCAGCGCCAGGCCAAAGCCAAATAACCGGCACCCACAGGTTTCTACAGGAGTTTCGCGTGGACGATTACCAACAGTCGATACGCATTTTGTCTGATCGCATCGTGCTGGCACAGACGCCGATCCGCGTACTCGATGCGGTCAAATGGGACGACAACATTCGCAAGGGTTTCCTCAAGGCCAAGGGCAAGGAAATGCCCGCGGTGGACCGCGACTACTACCTCAACCGGCCGCTGGCGTTCGACTCCAGCAAAGTGAAGCTGGAGTTCCAGAACATCGAGCGCGACATCACCCGCCAGCTCGGCCAGTTCAACCCCGTCGGCCAGATCATGCGACGCATGTGCAAGGAGTACCGCATGGTGGTGCGCATGCTCGAAGCGCGCGGCACCGAGGATTTCGGCCTGATTTCCCAGGAATTGTACGGCGCCGCGTCCGACGCGTTCCATGCCGGCGACCCGACCCTGTCCGACCTGGGCATGATGCTGTCCGAATACCTGAACAACATCGACGGCCGTGGCGACCTCAAGGACGAACCGAAGACGCTGACGGCCAAGGATGCGGTCGACCTGTTACAGCACCGGTTGAACAAGGTGTTTGGCGAAGCCGAGGAAACCATTCGGGTGTTCGAGTCCGACGGCATCGTCGCCGATGCGGCGGCCGGCGCCGACTACATCAAGATCCGCTCCGACGCGATGTTCAACCAGCGCGATGTGCGCGCCCTGGAGGTCCACGAAGGGCTGGTGCACGTCGGCACCACGCTCAACGGCCTGAACCAGCCGATCTGCACCTTCCTGGCCAAAGGCCCGCCCTCGTCGACGGTGACCCAGGAAGGCCTGGCAATCCTGATGGAAATCATCACCTTCGCCTCGTACCCGAGCCGTCTGCGCAAACTGACCAACCGTACGCGTGCGATTCACATGGTGGAAGAGGGCGCGGATTTTCTGCAGGTGTTCGAGTTCTTCCGTGAGCAAGGCTTCGAGATGCCCGAGAGCTACAGCAACGCCAGCCGCGTGTTCCGCGGCTCGGTGCCGACAGGTCTGCCATTCACCAAAGACTTGTCCTACCTCAAGGGCTTCATCATGATTTACAACTACATTCAACTGGCCGTGCGTAAAGGCAAGCTGGAGCAGATACCGCTGTTGTTCTGCGGCAAGACCACCCTGGAAGACATGCGTACCTTGCGTCAGCTGGTGGACGAAGGCCTGGTGGTGCCACCCAAGTACCTGCCGGAACAGTTCCGCGACATGAACGCGTTGTCGGCGTGGATGTGCTTCTCCAACTTCCTCAACCACCTGAGCCTGGACCGGATCGAGGCGGATTACTCGAATATCTTGTGAACAATGAATTCCCGTGTGGGAGCGAGCTTGCTCGCGATAGCGGTCTCACATTCAACAATTCTACTGTCTGATACACCGCCATCGCGAGCAAGCTCGCTCCCACAGGTGATGTGTTCCAGCTCAATACTTGCGAGGTTTCAACGGATGAGAATCCTCGGCATCCTCTGCCTTCTCCTGACCTTGAGCGGTTGCAGCTCGCTGCTGTTCTACCCGGAACCCGGCCAGTTGTTCACCCCGGAAAAGGCCGGACTCGAGTATCGCACCATCACCTTGAACACCGCCGATGGCCTCAAGCTGAATGCCTGGTGGCTGCCGGTGAAGCAGGGGGTTGAGGTCAAGGGCACGGTGCTGCACTTGCACGGCAATGGCGGAAACCTGCCCATGCACCTTGGCGGCAGTTTCTGGTTGCCGAAAAATGGTTACCAGGTATTGCTTGTGGACTATCGCGGTTACGGCCTGTCCGAAGGCGAACCCAGCCTGCCGGCGATCTACCAGGACATCGATGCGGCGTTCGCCTGGCTGGACAAGGCGCCGGAGGTTCAAGGCAAGCCGCTGATCCTGCTCGGCCAGAGTCTCGGTGGCTCGATGGCCGTGCATTACCTGGTCCAGCACCCGCAACGGCAGAAACAACTCAAGGCGTTTGTCCTCGACGGTGTACCTGCCAGTTATCGCAGTGTCGGTCGCTATGCGTTGAGTAATTCATGGGTGTTCTG
Source organism: Pseudomonas sp. GM33 (assembly GCF_000282295.1). Lineage (NCBI taxonomy): Bacteria > Pseudomonadati > Pseudomonadota > Gammaproteobacteria > Pseudomonadales > Pseudomonadaceae > Pseudomonas > Pseudomonas sp. GM33. The sequence continues at coordinate 17,441 of NZ_AKJO01000087.1, read as the reverse complement.
GACGTTCCAGGTGCCGTTGTCGTGGCTGGTGCCAGACGGCGACAGCGCGATCAACTCCATGGCGCAACTTAAATATGTGCCGAAACTGATCTACCACAGCATCGACGATCCGATCGTGCCTCTTTCCAACGGCATCCGACTGTATCAAGCTGCGCCCCCGCCGAGGGTGCTGCAACTGACCCGTGGCGGTCACGTGCAGACGTTCGCCGACCCGGTCTGGCGTAACGTCATGCTGCGCTATCTCGATGACCCGCAGCATTTCAACGGCCTGCGCCGCCTGGGTGAAATTCCCAATTATCCGGCACCCCCGAATTCTGAAGATGAACCACCAGAGAGCCCGCAATGAGTGAAGAACGTAACGCCATCCCGCTGATCATCACCGGTATCTGCAGCATCCTCGGCACCGTCGGTGCCCTGTGGTGGTACGGCTACCTGCACTTCGCCAAGCCCGAGGATGCGTTGCTGCTCAACGAATTCACCATGCTCAAGACGATTCCGGGCGAAGACTACAAAGTCTCACTGGAACCGGCGGCGCAAGTGGCGCAGTGCATCGATGGCGTGCTGGTGCTGTTTGACATGGAACAGAAAGGCCTGACCGGCGTGCTGGTCGACAGTAAGAAAAAAGCCGTGCGTTGCATGGGGCAGGAGACGCCGCAGAAGCTGGAGCCCTAGGTTTTTAGCTGAGGATGAGGAATGCCTGTCTGTTAGTGACAGGCATTCCGGTATACCAGCTTGTGGATACTTATGTTGGGGGATCACAGTCAGGTAATGTTTCTCCGCCGACGGAGACTGCTATCGAGGCACCTGACGTATCAGTGGAGCAAACCTTGACTTTTATTTTGGCGCTGTCGTCAACCAATGTTCTTCCCGGTTGTAATGTCGGGTCACTCGTCGTGGCAGTTTCCGATGTAGCATCGAGCTGAATGTTACTTACGGTTCCACCGATGTTTGTATATCTCACCCAAACGCCGTTCACTCGATTGTCGGTAGGTGGGAAGTTGTCGTAGTAGCTGGGCTGGCGGTACTCAAGTGCGATTTGCCTCGGAGTCAATCCAGTGCGATTGATGAGGTACAGTTGCGGTCCACTTTGGCCCAGTACACCCAGGCGATAGATGCCAGAGCGCTCGATTACCGCTACTTGAGAGTTATCCAGCCAACCGGCATACCAACGATAATTTGCAGGATAGAGGCCTCTTCCCTGTGATACCGGATCCCCGGTGTCGGTTGCGGGGATAGCCGGTTTGATCTCGCATTGATCGGGAGCAAAGACCGTATCGTTGTCTTTTGGACATTTCGTGTAGGTTTCTCCGTGATTGAATCCGAGGTTATGACCGAACTCATGTGCCCATAAATAGTGGCCTCCATACTGCCCGCGCACAATCAGCGAGCTCCCCGGCATCCATGCTTGACCTCCGCCAGGGCCGTTTTCGATAACCATAAAGAAGTCGTACTGTTTAAAATCATGGCCCTGTTTCAGGGCCTCCTCTGCAGCTTCCCTGATAGCGGTTGCCCATCCTGGATACGGCGTAGGAATCCTCACGGTAGTCGTCGTCCATTTAAACGTTAATTTGCCCATTGAGGCTTGTCGTATGTAATCACTTAGAGACCCGGGTTGTTCTGAGGCGGTGTCTGCATAAAGTTTTTGCATGTCTATTCCTTTACTGTCTTGCCAGTGAGTGGCTATCAACAAGACGGTCTTTTCCCCAACTACGGGCCGCTGATCAACGCCGGTTTCAGGCAGGGGGATGTCGGTAAGAATGGCATCGTTGTTCACGGCATCTGGTGCGTTCGCGTAAGCCATCGTTGTTGCGATCAAACAGGACAGTAATAAAGCAGCTGACAGTTTCATGGTTCCTTCCTCAAAGTTTTGAAGCCCTTCATAACTTTTGCGAGGAGTTTTATCTGCTATCAGAAGTAACAGTGACGACGAAGTAAAAACAAAAAGCCCCGTCTGAACAGATCAGACGGGGCTTTTGTTTAGTTCACCGGCCAGCTATTGAGTGTTCGCGCTCACCGCCGAACGCGGCATCACCGGCTGGTTGTCATTGGAAATCGTCACTTCCACCCGGCGGTTCATCGCCCGGCCAGAGGTGCTTGAGTTATCCGCCACCGGATACTCCTTGCCGTACCCCTGGGCAACGATACGCGCCGGGTCGACGCCCATCTTCACCAGGGCCGCTCGCACGGAATCCGCACGACGTTCCGAGAGCGACTGGTTGTGCGATGCCGTACCGGTGCTGTCGGTATAACCCTCGACAATCACTTTGCGGTCGGGGTTTTCCTGGAGGTACTGCGCCAGTTTGTTGATGTTCATCAGGCCGTTTGATTTCAGTTCGGCCTTGTCCGTGGCGAACAGCACATCCCCGAAAGTCACCAGCGTCCCGCGCTCGGTCTGCCTGGCGTTGAGGCTGTCCTTCAGTCGTTTGATCTGCTGATCGCGGCCTGCCAGGCGGGCCTCGGCCCGTTGTGCCGAAGTGTTTTTCAGATTGGCTTCAGCGGTGCGCAGGGCAATGGTCTGCTTGGCCACTTCAACCCGCTGGTTGGTCAGATAGGCAAGCTGGTCAACCTTGGCTGCGTCTTGCTTGTCCCTGTAGGCCTGGTCGGCCTTGTCCAGATAATCGCTGGCTTCCTTGGTTTCCAGGGCTGCGACTTTGCTGGCCTGCGGGTCGGCTTGCAGGCCGCTGTAGTTGGTGCGGGCCTGTTCGAGGTTGGCGTTGGGCGGCGTGGAGCAGGCCGCCAGGGCGATGGTGGCAGCCAGCAGGGTTGGGATCATCAGTTGAATGCGTTTCATGATTTCGTCCTTTTAGTCGAGTGGGAATGCGTGGTGCCGCGCCGCTTACTGAACGGTGCGCTGGCTTTCCTGACGCAATTCCTGAACGCCTTTCTGCGCGTCCTTTACGGATTGTTCGGCCTTCATCGCCTGGGCCTTGCGCTCTGCAACACGAGCGTCCCACTCGGCCTGTTCGGCGAGCATCCGGGCCTGGTCATATTTTTTGTCGTGCATGGCGATTTCGGCTTGCTTGAGCTTGTCCTGGGCCGACTTCATTTCCACCGCGGCGAACTCGGTGCCGCCGGCGCTCACGGCGTCGTTGACGGCCGATTGGGTCACCGCGTACTGCTCGGTCGGCGGGTTACCAGCGCAACCGGCCAGGATCAGACTGCTGCCGAGGGCCAGCGCCGCCAGCTGGAGGCCGCGTGAATGAGTGAACGAGGATGTGCCGGTTCGGGTTTTCATGGTCTTCAACTCCATTGGGCTAACTCCTGAAAAGCATTGAATCCATCCTGGGCAGGGCGCTGAAGCCATCATTTGCGGGGTGTTTTGAAACGCTCGTCCCAGGCGTGGTTACTTGGGTTGACCCGAGGCGTTTTTTGAAAGTTCAGAGAATTTAGCCAGCTATCGAAAAAACTTTGACCGGGTCGTCAGGGCTCTAAGACGGGGATTTACATGACGCGAAGCGCTATGCCGGGCCTTTTACAGGTCCGGAGAAACGCAATTTACGAAGTGAAATACAGGCCAATGTGGGAGCGGGCTTGCTCCGGGCGGCGTTCCGACGAAGGCGTAGTGTCAGGCAACATTGATATCGGCTGACACACCGCTTTCGCGAGCAAGCCCGCTCCCACAGGGTTCTACGAAAACTCAGTGTTTCTGTTTGTCGTCCGGCACCGACATATCGTGCAGATGCCGACGCGACAGCGCCAGAAAACGCGGGGTCGGCCCGATGTCTTCGTACAGCGGGTCGCCTTCTTCGTCAGTGGCGACCACGGTCGAGCCCTTGATGTACGGGAAGCTTCTTTCCAGCTCTTCGAGTGCGGCGCCAATCAGATCGCCGAGCAGTTCTTCGGGATGCCGCTTGGGGTACATCTCGACGAGCGCGGCCAGCCGTGCGGCAGACTCCACATCCAGATGAATCGAGTAGCCGGTGTCGGTCAGGCGACCCTTGGCGTTTTCTTCCCAGTGGTGGGCAAGCTCGCGAATTTTCATATTGACCTCATGGCGCGACCGCTCGTGGCGGGCAGGGTGAGTGTCCGGCATTGGCCGGCGACAGCCGTTGTACGGCTTATCTTCAGACTAGCCTCAACGGGCAGGGTTTGAAGGCCCTTCGTCGTCTTGCTTGTAAGAACCTGTCTGGGGCGGCACTCTCTAGGTTCCAAGCCGCCCGGATTTTTTGCTGGAGACCTGCTGATGACCGATATTGATGCACGCTTGCGCGAGGACGTTCACCTGTTGGGTGAGCTGTTGGGCAACACCATTCGTGAGCAATATGGCGACGGTTTTCTCGACAAGATCGAGCAGATCCGCAAGGGCGCCAAGGCGGATCGGCGCGGCTCCATGGACGCCGAGCTCAGCGCCAGCCTCAACCAGTTGAGCGAAGACGAACTGTTGCCGGTAGCGCGGGCGTTCAACCAGTTTCTCAACCTGGCCAATATCGCCGAGCAATACCAGTTGATTCACCGTCGGGAGGAGTCTCAGCCGGCGCCGTTCGAAGCCAGGGTGTTGCCCGAATTGCTCGCTCGCCTGCGCGCCGAGGGTCATGGTGCCGACGCACTGGCCCGGCAATTGGGGCGACTGGAGATTGAACTGGTGCTGACCGCGCACCCGACCGAAGTCGCGCGCCGCACGCTGATCCAGAAGTACGACGCCATCGCCGCGCAACTGGCGGCTCAGGATCACCGTGACCTCACCAGTGCCGAGCGCGAGCAGATCAAGACCACGTTGCAGCGCCTGATCGCCGAAGCCTGGCACACCGAGGAAATCCGTCGCACGCGTCCGACACCGGTGGACGAAGCCAAGTGGGGTTTCGCGGTGATCGAGCATTCGCTGTGGCAGGCCATTCCCAATTATCTGCGCAAGGCCGACCAGGCCCTGCACGCCGCTACCGGCCTGCGCTTGCCATTGGAGGCGGCGCCGATTCGCTTTGCCTCGTGGATGGGCGGCGACCGTGACGGCAATCCCAATGTGACGGCGGCGGTGACCCGAGAGGTTTTACTCTTGGCGCGCTGGATGGCGGCTGATCTGTACCTGCGCGATGTCGATCACCTGGCGGCTGAGCTGTCGATGCAGCAGGCCAACGATGAATTGAAGGCCAGGGCGGGTGACAGCGCCGAACCTTACCGGGCAGTGCTCAAACAGCTGCGCGAACGCCTGCGCGCGACGCGCAACTGGGCGCACACCTCGTTGGCGACGCCCACGCCGGCACCGGCCGATGTGCTGCAAGACAACCGCGAACTGCTCGACCCGCTGGAGCTGTGCTACCACTCGTTGCACGAGTGCGGCATGGGCGTGATTGCCGACGGCCCCTTGCTCGACTGCCTGCGTCGGGCGGTGACCTTCGGCCTGTTCCTGGTTCGTCTGGATGTTCGCCAGGATTCGTCGCGACACACCGCTGCCATGACCGAAATCACCGACTACCTCGGCCTGGGGCGCTACGAGGGCTGGAGCGAGGAAGAACGCATCGCTTTCCTGATGCGTGAACTGAATAACCGTCGGCCGTTGCTGCCGACGTATTTCAAACCCTCCGCTGACACCGCCGAGGTGCTGGCGACCTGCCGGGAAATCGCCGCTGCACCGGGGGCGTCGCTCGGTTCCTATGTGATATCGATGGCCGGTGCCGCTTCCGATGTGCTGGCGGTGCAATTGTTGCTCAAGGAATCCGGCGTGCTGCGGCCGATGCGCGTGGTGCCGCTGTTCGAAACCCTGGCCGACCTCGACAACGCCGGCCCGGTGATCGAGAAACTGCTGCTGTTGCCCGGCTATCGCTCGCGTCTGCAAGGGCCGCAGGAAGTGATGATCGGCTATTCCGATTCGGCCAAGGACGCCGGCACCACTGCGGCGGCCTGGGCGCAGTACCGGGCGCAGGAACGACTGGTGGATATCTGCCGCGAACAACAAGTGGAACTGCTGCTGTTCCACGGTCGCGGCGGCACCGTGGGGCGTGGCGGCGGCCCGGCCCATGCGGCGATCCTGTCGCAGCCGCCGGGTTCGGTGGCAGGGCGCTTCCGCACCACTGAACAGGGTGAAATGATTCGATTCAAATTCGGCCTGCCCGACATCGCCGAGCAAAACCTCAACCTGTACCTGGCCGCCGTGCTTGAGGCGACCTTGCTGCCGCCGCCGCCACCAACGCCTGAGTGGCGCCATTTGATGGACGAACTGGCCGCAGACGGTGTCAGCGCCTACCGCGCCGTGGTGCGGGAAAATCCGCAGTTCGTGGAGTATTTCCGCCAGTCCACACCGGAGCAGGAACTCGGTCGATTGCCCCTGGGCAGTCGTCCGGCCAAGCGCCGGGCCGGGGGGATCGAGAGCCTGCGGGCGATTCCGTGGATCTTCGGCTGGACCCAGACGCGCCTGATGTTGCCGGCCTGGCTGGGTTGGGAAGCCGCCCTGAGCAAGGCACTGGAGCGTGGTGAAGGTGAACTGCTGGGGCAGATGCGTGAGCAATGGCCGTTCTTCCGCACCCGCATCGATATGCTGGAGATGGTCCTGGCCAAGGCGGATGCCGACATTGCCCAGTCCTATGACGAGCGTCTGGTGGAGCCGAATCTGTTGCCATTGGGTGCGCACTTACGCGACCTATTGTCGCAGGCGTGCTCCATCGTCCTCGGCCTGACCGGGCAGTCGCAGCTGCTGGCACATAGCCCAGCGACCCTTGAATTCATCCGCTTGCGCAACACCTACCTCGACCCGCTTCATCTATTGCAGGCCGAGTTGCTGGCCCGTTCACGATTGCAGGATGTAGCGCAGGGCAGCCCTGTAGAACAGGCCCTGCTGGTGTCTGTCGCGGGGATTGCCGCCGGTTTGCGCAACACCGGCTAAGGTTTTTGCCTTGGGGGCAGGCATCCGGCAGGTGAGGCGGATGCCGCCGCAGGACGGGTTGAAAAGTGCTGTCAGGCGACAGTTAATGTTGGGGTTGCGACTTGGGGAACCGTGCGCAATGGTCGCAGGAGGCAGCGGTTTCTCCGACTTTTGGCGTCTTGTGTGGGCGCAGCCTGCTGTGTATCTTGATCAGCCTTTGGCCGTTTGGGCGGCCACGACCCTTTTTTGAGATTGGCCCCACGAGGCGAATCTGACGTTATCCATATAAAAAATTGAGGAGCACATCGATGCGCGTCATTCTGCTGGGAGCTCCCGGGGCCGGTAAAGGTACTCAGGCTAAGTTCATCACCGAAAAATTCGGCATTCCGCAAATCTCCACCGGCGACATGCTGCGTGCAGCGGTCAAGGCCGGCACCGAGCTGGGCATCAAGGCCAAGAGCATCATGGATGCCGGTGGCCTGGTGTCCGATGACCTGATCATTGCACTGGTCAAGGACCGCATCGCCCAGCCCGACTGCGCCAACGGTTTCCTGTTCGACGGCTTCCCGCGCACCATTCCCCAGGCTGAAGCCCTGGTGACTGCCGGCGTCGAGCTGGACGCAGTGGTTGAAATCGCCGTCGAAGACGAAGAAATCGTCCAGCGTATCGCCGGTCGTCGTGTTCACGAGGCCAGCGGCCGCGTGTACCACATCGTCTACAACCCGCCGAAAATCGCCGGCAAGGACGACATCACCGGTGAAGAGCTGGTACAGCGCAAGGACGACACCGAAGAAACCGTGCGTCATCGCCTGTCGGTCTACCACTCCCAGACCAAGCCGCTGGTGGAGTTCTACCAGACGCTGTCGGCTGCCAATGGCAAGCCGAAGTACAGCCATATCGAAGGCGTCGGTTCGGTTGAAGCGATCACCGCCAAGGTGCTTGCAGCCCTGAGCTGAAAAGTCTGAATCGCTTCATCTTCTACGGCCCGCTTGCGGGCCGTAGTTGTTTATACTGACGCACTTTTTTCTGATCTCTCTTGTGGATACATCGATGAGCACCTTGCTGGCCCTGGACACCGCGACTGAAGCTTGCTCCGTTGCCTTGCTGCATGACGGCAAGGTCACGAGCCATTACGAGGTGATCCCGCGCCTGCACGCGCAGAAGCTGTTGCCGATGATCAAGCAATTGCTGGCCGATGCTGGCACCACCCTGCAAGCGGTCGATGCCATTGCGTTCGGCCGTGGCCCGGGAGCCTTCACCGGTGTGCGCATTGCTATCGGTGTGGTGCAAGGCCTGGCGTTTGCCCTGGATCGCCCGGTGCTGCCGGTGTCGAACCTGGCCGTGCTGGCGCAACGTGCCTTGCGCGAACACGGCGCCACTCAGGTCGCCGCTGCCATCGATGCGCGCATGGATGAAGTGTATTGGGGTTGCTACCGCGAAACGGCCGGGGAGATGCGTCTTGTTGGCGCTGAAGCGGTACTGCCGCCGGAGTCCGCGGCATTGCCGGCCGATGCCGGCGGCGAGTGGTTCGGCGCCGGCACTGGTTGGGGGTATGGCGAACGCATCGCGGTCAACCTGAGCGGCCAGGACGCGGCCATGTTGCCCCATGCCGAAGACCTGCTGACCCTGGCGCGATTTGCCTGGGCGCGTGGCGAGGCGATCGTGGCCGACGAGGCACAGCCGGTTTATCTGCGGGACAAAGTGGCGACGCCTAAAGCGCGTTGATTCACGCAGTACCTGTGGGAGAGGGCTTGCTCGCGAAGGCGGTATGACATTCGACATTTCTGTTGCCTGACACACCGTCTTCGCGAGCAAGCCCGCTCCCACAGGGTTGGTGTTCTGCTCTAATTCTGCCAATCGTCATTTTCTAACCCCAGCTTTTAAACCTTTTGCCTTTTATGTGTTCTAGTTATCACTCGGCGGTTTGCGAAGTGGGTTTTGCGCCACTAAACTGCCATCACTGATTCCGAGTATGCACGTATGCGTATCGACGGCGTTTCCTCTCAGTCCTACCCCATCAAGCGCAAGCCACGCAAAGGCCGTGTGGTGGAAGACGACGCCATTGATATCGAAGGCGAGCTGGAATTCCCGACTGAAGAGCAGTTGGCTGCCCGCGCCGCCAAAGCCTCTGCGCAAAAACTGAGCAATCTTCCCGCCCGTCAGCAAGACATGATTTACCACCGTGCCATGAGCAAGAGCGTGGCGACGGCGCTGGCCAGCTACCTGAGTACCGCCGGTTTCGTCGATTGGGATACGGATGTGCTGGGTCTCGACCTGTACATCTGATGTTGCTGCCGTATTACCTCGGTTGCCCGTCCTGGAGCGAGAACGCCTGGCGCGATTACCTGTATCCGCCGCACGCCAGGCCCGGCGAGTTTCTTGATCTCTATTGCCAGGTATTCAATGCCGTAGAAGGCAACACGACCTTCTATGCCAGCCCGGCTGCCAGCACTGTGCAGCGTTGGGCCGAAACCATGCCGCAGCACTTTCGCTTTACCGCCAAGTTTCCCGGCGAGATCAGCCACGGTGGCGATCTGCGCGAACAGCTGACAGCCGCCGAAACCTTCCTGCAATTGCTCAGTCCGCTGGGTGATCGGGTGTCGCCATTGTGGTTGCAGCTGTCGAAAAACTTCACGCCCCAACGCTTGCCCGAGCTGGCCGGATTTATCGATGCCCTGCAGCGCCCGCTGGCCGTTGAGGTGCGCCATGGCGATTTCTTCGCCAAGGGTGACAGTGAGCGGATGCTCAATCGTCTGCTGCTGGATCGCGGTGTTGAACGTATTTGTCTTGATCCCCGAGCGTTGTTCAGTTGCACATCGACCGAGCCGTCAGTGCTTCACGCTCAAGCGAAGAAGCCCCGGGTGCCTCCGCGTCCGGCGGCGTTCACGCAGTGTCCGCAGGTGCGTTTTATCGGCCATCCGGTGCTTGAGGCCAACGATCCGTTCCTGGAGCCTTGGGTCGAGAAAATCGCGCTGTGGATCGAAGAAGGGCGCACGCCGTATATCTTCCTGCACACCGCCGACAACCTGCTGGCCGCGAAACTGGCGCGGCGTTTTCACGCTAGGCTGATGGGGCGTCTGCCTGGCTTGCCGGCGCTGCCTGAGCTATACAGAGAACCCGCCGCCGAGCAACTTGGCCTGCTCTGAGGCGGATTCTTTCCCCCTCTTCAGGAGCCTGCCCCATGGATGCGCAAACCCTTCGAGCCCAGGCGTTCAAAGCCCTTCACGAACGCTCCGGCGCTTTTGTGATTCCCAATCCGTGGGATGCGGGTTCAGCGAAGATGCTCGCCAGCCTCGGCTTCGAGGCGCTGGCGACCACCAGTGCCGGTTATGCCTTTTCCCAGGGCCGTGCCGATGGCGGCTTGAGCCTCGACGATACCCTGATGAACGTTCAGGCGATTGTCGCCGCCACTGACCTGCCGGTTGCCGTGGACCTGGAAAACGGCTTTGCCGACAACCCGGCCGACTGCGCGAAAAGCATCTTGCGCGCGGCAGAGGCCGGAGCCGTCGGGGGTTCGATTGAAGACGCCACCGGCCGCGAAGAAGGCCCGATCTACTGTTTCGACCACGCCGTGGCGCGCATCGAGGCCTCTGTGGCTGCCGCTCGCAGTTTGCCGTTCCCCTTCACATTGACCGCCCGGGCCGAAAACTTCCTGCATGGCAATCCTGATCTGGCCGACACCATCCGCCGCTTGCAGGCGTTCGCCGAGGCTGGTGCCGATGTGCTTTACGCACCTGGTTTGCGCAGCGCCGAGGATGTGCTGGCGGTGGTGCGCGCGGTGGCGCCCAAGCCAGTGAATGTGTTGATGTCGGGCGGCTTGAAGCTGACGGTCACGCAGTTGGCTGAAATGGGCGTCAAACGCATCAGCGTCGGTTCGGCGCTGGCGTTGGCGGCCTATGGTGAATTCTTCCGCGCCGCCGAAGAAATCCAGACATCAGGCACGTTCGGCTTCACTTCGCGGTCGATGCCGTACCAGAAGGCCAATCAGTTCTTCAAAGGCTGAGGGTCAGGCGGCGATGCGCAGGTTTTGCAGGATGATCGGGCGCGCCCAACCATTGTCGAAATCCAGTTGTTTCTGCTGTTCGATCCGTTCTTCCGGGGAGAACGGCGGGAACGGCTTGTCGAGCAGATCGAGTTCGAATTCGGCAATCGGCAGGTGCAGCGGGCGTGGTTGCGGGGCAGGGCCGGCTTCCGGCAGTGGCTGACCGGCGTTGAGCACGAGCGGGCGAACCCAGCCGCTTTCGAAGTCCTGTTGTTTTTGCTGGGCGACGATTTCATCCGCCGGGAACGGTGGGAATGGCTTGTCGGCCAGGTCCATTTCGAATTCGGCAATCGGCAGGAACAGAGGCTCTGGCGGGCGGACCTCGGTCTCTTTGACGTCGCACTCACGCTGGGAAACGATGTGTTCCAGCAGATCGCTGCCAACGGTCGGCTCGACCGGGCTTTCGAGATCGACCGGCGGGAAATTCAGTGATTCAGGCAGCACATCACCCGACTGATCGGCCACCGCACGGGCAAAGAAATCCTGCCAGATGTGACTGACACCGCTCAGTGCCTGGGTATTTCGCAGGTTGTAATTGCCGTAGGGCGATATAAAACCTGTGATTGTGGGTTGAATGTCTGACATTTCTCTCGGTCGACGCTCAGCTCTGGCAAAATGCTCGATAGTTTTGTTATCGGCAGTTTTTGCCGATCATTAATTTTTTGAGCGTGTTTTCCGATGATTGATCAACCCGCGGCCTGCCGCATCCATGTCCAGGCGCTGGACGCGGCTTTCGAGTCACAAGCCGAGCAATGGGCCGAGCGCCTGGGCTTGCCGATGCAAGTGGCGGACGGCGAATTTGCCTTGCAGGTGGGCGACCAGGGTTTGCAGTTGCAACAGCTGGGGCCGGACGCGCCGGGGCCGGTGCGGGTGGATTTCGTCGAGGGCGGTGCGGCCCATCGCCGGTTGTACGGCGGCGGCAGCGGGCAGATGATTGCCAAGGCTGTAGGTGTCGCCCAGGGCGTGCGCCCGCGGGTACTGGATGCCACGGCAGGGCTGGGCAAGGACGCGTTCGTGCTGGCCAGCCTCGGTTGCGAGATGAGCCTGATCGAGCGTCAGCCGCTGATCGGCGCCTTGCTGGAGGATGGCCTGGCCCGTGGCGCGGAAGACTTCGACGTGGCGCCGATCGTGGCGCGCATGCGGCTGCTCAAGGGCAACTCGATCGAGGTGATGCGCAATTGGGAGGGTGAACCGCCACAGGTGATCTACCTGGACCCGATGTTCCCGCACCGTGAGAAAACCGCGCTGGTGAAGAAGGAAATGCGCCTGTTCCGGCCACTGGTGGGCGATGACCCGGATGCGCCGGCCTTGCTCGAAGCGGCGTTGGCCCTGGCCAGCCATCGGGTGGTGGTCAAGCGCCCGCGCAAGGCGCCGTGCATCGACGGGCCGAAGCCGAGCCATGCGCTGGATGGCAAGTCCAGTCGGTATGACATCTATCCGAAGAAGGCGCTCAAGCCTTAAGACCGAGTCACCTGCTTCGCGAGCAAGCCCGCTCCCACATTTGACCGCATACTGTCTGACGGAACCGGGTCACCTGTGGGAGCGGGCTTGCTCGCGAATACGCCCGCCCAATCGCCACAAGTTCATCAGGCTCACTCCGGCCGATAAGCCCGCATAAACAACCCCACCACTTCCCGCACATGGCTCTCCGCCTCCTCACCGACCGGCGGCTCGCCGCAGCCATACAGCAAGCGGAAATTCCCGGCGCCCTTGAGCAGGCAGAAGAAGTGCTCGGCGGCGTTGTGTGGCTTGTCGATGCTCAGCACGCCACTCTCGTCGATCCGGCTCAACAGGCGTTCCATGCCATGCAGCATGCGCTCCGGGCCCGCCTCAAAGAAGATTTGCGCGAGTTTCGGGTCCTGGCTGCCCAAGGTCATCATCAGTCGGTGCAGGTTCACTGATTCGTCACTGTTGATCAGCGAATGAAAACCGCGCGCGATGTTCAGCAGCACGGTCTCCACCGCCACGCCTTCAGGCAACTCGAAGAACAGCGGGGGCAATTGCTCCTCGCACTTGGCCACCACGGCGGCGGAGAACAATGTCTCCTTGTCGTTGAAGTGGCTGTAGACCGTCAGCTTCGACACTCCGGCCTCGGCTGCGACGGCATCCATGCTGGTATTGGCATAACCCTTACTCAGAAACAGCACTTTCGCCGCATCGAGAATCGCCTGGCGCTTGACCAGATCCTTGGGTCTGCCTGGGCCATTGGGTGCTGAAAGATTGTTTGGCATATTCGCTTTTATTACTGGACTGGTGAGTTTGCTATTAATAACATACTGCTCAGTATAATTATTCAAAGCACCATTAGCGAAAGGTCCTTCACCATGTTCCGCTATGCCTTGCCCCTCGCGTTGCCAGTCACCCTGGCTTTTTTACTGTCTGCGTGTGGCTCCGACGAAGTGCCGCCAGTCAGCGTGCGCCCGGCCATGGTGGTTCAGCCAGAGCCTTCGGCACAGGCCATGGAAAGTTATCCAGGTGAAGTCCGCGCACGTTATGAGCCGGACCTGGCGTTCCGCATCGGCGGCAAAGTCAGCCGACGACTGGTCGAGGAAGGGCAGCGGGTCAAGGCCGATCAACCCTTGGCGGAGCTCGATCCTCAGGACGTGCGCCTGCAACTGGAGGCCACCCGGGCCCAGGTCGCTGCAGCTGAAGCCAATCTGAGCATGGTGCGTGCCGAGCGTGATCGCTACAAAACCCTGATGGAGCGTCAGCTGGTCAGCCGTTCGCAGTACGACAATCACGAAAACCTCTACCGCTCCGGCGAGGCGCGCCTCAAGCAAATCAAGGCCGAATTCAACGTTTCCAATAACCAGGCCAGCTACGCCGTGCTGCGTGCGCCGCAGGACGGCGTCGTGGCCAAGCGTCTGGTGGAAGTCGGGCAAGTCGTGGCCGCAGGGCAAACGGTGTTCACACTGGCGACCGATGGCGAGCGTGAAGTCTTGATCAGCCTGCCGGAACAGAACTTCGGCCGCTTCAAGGTCGGTGAAGCGGTGGCGGTGGAGCTCTGGACCCAGCCCGGCCAGCGTTTCGAAGGGCGCATCCGTGAGCTGTCGCCAGCGGCTGATCCAAAGTCACGCACCTTCGCGGCGCGCATCGCCTTCACCTCCGGCAAGGTGCCGGTGGAGTTGGGCCAGAGCGCCCGGGTGTTCGTGCAGGCCGCCGACGTGGTGCCTCTGTCCGTTCCACTGTCGGCGTTGACCGCAGAAAACGGCGTGACCTATGTCTGGGTCGTCAGCGCCAACAACACCTTGAAGAAAACCCCGGTGCGAGTGGGTGCCTTCGGTGAGAAAACCGTACCGGTGCTCGAGGGGCTCAACGCCAGCGACTGGGTCGTGGCCGCCGGTGTCCATGTGCTTCTCGAAGGGCAGCAGGTGCGTCCGGTGGATCGCTCCAATCGCGTGGTCAATCTGGCGAACAAGGAGTAAGCCCCGATGCGCTTCAACGTTTCCGAATGGGCGCTGCGTAATCGCCAGATCGTACTGTTCCTGATGCTGTTGCTGGCCATCGTCGGCGCACTTTCCTACACCAAGCTCGGCCAGAGTGAAGACCCGCCGTTCACCTTCAAGGCCATGGTGATTCGCACCAACTGGCCGGGCGCGACCGCCGAGGAAGTCTCGCGCCAGGTCACCGAACGCATCGAAAAAAAGCTGATGGAAACCGGCGAGTACGAGCGCATTGTTTCGTTCTCGCGGCCCGGGGAATCCCAGGTCACCTTCATTGCGCGTGATTCCATGCACTCGGCAGAGATCCCGGAGCTCTGGTATCAGGTGCGCAAGAAAATCAGCGACATCCGTCATACCCTGCCGCCGGGGATTCAGGGGCCGTTCTTCAACGATGAATTCGGTACTACGTTCGGCAACATCTACGCCTTGACCGGCGAGGGTTTCGACTACGCCGTGCTCAAGGATTACGCCGACCGCATCCAGATCCAGCTGCAACGGGTCAAGGATGTGGGCAAGGTCGAACTGCTGGGGTTGCAGGACGAGAAAATCTGGATCGAACTCTCCAACGTCAAGCTTGCCACCCTTGGCTTGCCGCTGGCGGCTGTCCAGCAAGCCCTTGAAGAGCAGAACGCGGTGTCCACGGCAGGTTTCTTCGAAACCAGCAGCGAGCGCTTGCAACTACGGGTGACGGGGAATTTTCAGACGGTCGACGAGATCAAGAACTTCCCGATCCGCGTAAGTGATCGCACCTTCCGTATCTCCGATGTGGCCGATGTACGGCGTGGTTTCAATGATCCGCCGGCGCCGCGCATGCGCTTCATGGCGCAAGACGCCATCGGCCTGGCGGTGGCGATGAAAGACGGCGGTGACATCCTGGTATTGGGCAAGGCACTGGAAGTCGAATTCGCCCGCATCCAGAAAAACCTCCCGGCCGGTATGGAGCTGCGCAAGGTCTCCGACCAGCCGGCGGCGGTGAAAACCGGGGTTGGCGAGTTCGTGCAAGTGCTGGTCGAGGCGCTGGCCATCGTGTTGCTGGTAAGTTTCTTCTCCCTCGGCGTGCGCACCGGCATGGTGGTGGCCCTGGCGATTCCGCTGGTGCTGGCGATGACGTTTGCCAGCATGTATTACCTGGGCATCGGCCTGCACAAGATTTCTCTCGGTGCATTGGTACTGGCGCTGGGCTTGCTGGTGGACGACGCGATCATTGCCGTAGAAATGATGGCGATCAAAATGGAGCAGGGTTTCGACCGGGTCAAAGCCGCGAGTTACGCCTGGACCAGCACAGCGTTCCCGATGCTCACCGGTACGCTGATCACCGCGGCCGGCTTCCTGCCGATTGCCACGGCGCAATCGGGCACTGGCGAATACACCCGTTCGATCTTCGAGGTGGTCACCATCGCGCTGTTGGCGTCCTGGGTGGCCGCTGTGGTTTTCGTACCCTATCTCGGGGAAAAACTCCTGCCGGACCTGGCGAAGATTCACGCCGCCAAGCACGGTGCCGGCCAACCCGATCCCTATGGCACGCCGTTCTATCAGCGCGTCCGGCGTTTGGTGGAATGGTGTGTGCGCTGGCGCAAAACCGTGATCGCCGCGACTGTGCTGTTGTTCATCGCCTCCATTGTGCTGTTCAAGTATGTACCGCAGCAGTTCTTCCCGGCATCGGGTCGCTTGGAGTTGATGGTCGACCTGAAACTGGCCGAAGGTGCTTCGCTGAGCAACACCGCCGACGAGGTCAAACGCCTTGAAGCGCTGCTCAAGGACAAGGCGGGGATCGACAATTACGTGGCGTACGTCGGCACCGGTTCACCGCGCTTTTACCTGCCGCTGGATCAGCAACTGCCGGCGGCGAGCTTCGCCCAGTTTGTCGTCCTGGCGAAAACCATCGAAGAACGGGAAGCCCTGCGCACCTGGTTGATCTCAACCCTCAACGAGCAATTCCCCGCTCTGCGCTCGCGGGTCACGCGTCTGGAAAACGGTCCGCCGGTTGGCTACCCGGTACAGTTCCGCGTGACCGGGGAACACATCGAGGAGGTGCGGGCGCTGGCGCGCAAAGTCGCGGCCAAGGTTCGCGAGAACCCGCATGTGGTCAACGTCCACCTGGATTGGGAAGAACCGAGCAAGGTGGTGTACCTGAACATCGATCAGGACCGCGCGCGGGCGCTGGGTGTGAGCACGGCGAACCTGTCGAAGTTCCTGCAAAGCTCCCTCACCGGCTCCAGCGTCAGCCAGTACCGTGAAGACAACGAGTTGATCGAGATCCTGTTGCGCGGCACCGTGCATGAACGCACCGAGCTGTCATTGCTGCCGAGCCTGGCGGTGCCGACCGATAACGGTCGCAGCGTCGCGCTGTCGCAGATCGCGACCCTGGAGTACGGCTTCGAAGAGGGCATCATCTGGCACCGCAACCGCCTGCCTAACGTAACGGTTCGCGCCGACATCTATGACAAGCAGCAACCGGCGACACTGGTGCAGCAAATCATGCCGACCCTCGATCCGATCCGCGCCGAACTGCCTGACGGCTATTTGCTGGATGTTGGCGGCACCGTTGAAGATTCGGCGCGTGGACAGAACTCGGTGAAGGCCGGCGTGCCGTTGTTCATCGTGGTGGTGTTGACCTTGCTGATGCTGCAATTGCGCAGTTTCTCGCGCACGGCGATGGTGTTTCTGACGGCGCCGCTGGGGTTGATTGGGGTGACGCTGTTTCTGTTGGTGTTCCGCCAGCCGTTCGGTTTCGTGGCGATGCTGGGGACTATCGCCTTGTCGGGGATGATCATGCGTAACTCGGTGATTCTGGTGGATCAGATCGAGCAGGATATTGCTGCCGGGTTGAAGCCTTGGCAGGCGATCATCGAGGCGACGGTGCGGCGGTTCCGGCCGATTGTGTTGACGGCACTTGCTGCTGTTTTGGCGATGATTCCGTTGTCGCGTAGTGTGTTCTTTGGGCCGATGGCGGTGGCGATCATGGGGGGGTTGATCGTTGCTACGGCGTTGACGCTTTTGTTTTTGCCAGCGCTTTATGCGGCCTGGTTTCGAGTTCGCAAAGAACCCGTTTGACCTTGGCGGCCTTCGGGCCGACCAGGTTCCTGGTTGATTGAGTACATATCCGTTTCTGCGGTAACGGCGACTTATGGTTTCGCCCTTACGGCGAGTCCCTTTGGCAAAC